>WAKM01000047.1 GCA_015523335.1 Archaeoglobaceae archaeon
ACAAAGAGTAGGGTTTATATATGGCTGAGTGGAAAAACTGTTTGGTTTTGGGAGGTAGAGAAATATGAAAGGCTTGGGTAAAATCGGTTTAGCAATATTAGCGACACTACTGATTGCAGTAGCGACAGCGAGTGCGGCAACGGTAACAATCGCAGTCAACAAAACGGCGAGCGTAAACCATGTGTCCAACTACATTATCAGTGGGCTTAATTACACTGCAATTGACGTTAACGTTAGCAATTTACCTGTTACTGCACCAAATAACTGGACATACTTCTACGTTAACATCAGCGGATGCAATGCTAAGATTGTTGGATATGAAAACTTAACGGGGAATAGCATTACGGTTGATAAGATATCAGACACGAGTATTAAAGTCACTAATCAGTCAACTTCAGCTTTGTCTAGTGTTAAGCTACTGTTAAAGGTATTCCCAGAAGTAACAGGAACTTTGAAGATTAACGTTGATGTATATAATAAGACAAATGCTAGAGTGGATTCTGGAAATACAACTATTGATGTAAAGGCCTCAGACACGGGGTCACCATTGCCGATCGACAACATTCAGCTTAAATATTACAACGGAACAAACGTTCAGTTCATGATTAAGTTCTCACCAGCGAGCGACTACAAGGCTAACACATACCCGAAGATAATCCAGTATGATTACGGCAACAAGATTACGATCGACGTTTACAACTACAACCCCAACACGGATTACTACACGATGGTAGAAGTCAAGAACTTGGACAACGGTTTAATCGCCAAGTCATTCAGCATGGGTAAGGGTGTTACATACGGCACATTCACGATCGACACAACTGAGATCGGTCCGGGTAACTACACAATCATAATAACGAACGGTCCAATGAAGTGGAATATAACTGACCCGAGTGCTCCTACGAACGCTGGTGCTCACAAGATTTACGTTAAGTCGGTCTCACCAATAGTATCAGTTAGCCTGATGAACCCGAGAACACCCGTTGCAATGGGTGACATCGCCAAGTTCAAGATAAAGGTTCAGGGTTACGTGGGTGCAGCCACTGTAAAGGTTGAAGGTCCATTTGAGAACTCGCCAGTCACAAAGACGTTGTATTTCGGTGGTTCTAACGGAACTGAGCAGATATTCTTGGTTGATACATCCAACACAACGGAGTTCAAGAACGCACATGCTGGAACTTGGGAGTTGAAGGTAATAGTTGGCTCGACCACTGCAACCTATGACTTCCAGGTTGTAGATGTTACCGTCAGCGCTAACTTGCCGTCAACAGCATACCTGTCGCAGGAGATCAAGCTTAGCGGTGTTACCAACATAGCGGAAACCGGTAGCTCATACGATGCAAACGGTGACAACTATGTATATGTATACATCTTCAGTCCAAACGGTAGCTTAATTCAGTGGAATAACGGAGTATGGGTCATAAACACCAGCCTGACTACATCAAACGTTAATCCTGAAACAGACTTAGTCCATGTATCGTGCAAAGTTAACGTGAAGTCTGACGGCACTTGGGAGTTTGCACACAACCTCAAGCTTAACTTGAGCTGGGACACCGGCGCATACAGAATCGATGTCGTAGCAAGAACGAACTCATCACCCAACGCACCAAGTTCGATGTATGACCACGAGACATACTACATAAACGTCAAGAAGCCAAAGATCGAGTGGAGAATGAGCAAGCTTACGTTTACAAACGGTGAGAGCATAGTATTCAAGGGTATTGCAACCGTAAACGCTGGAACGAATGTCTACATTGCATGCACGAGCGGTAGCTTGAAGGATCTGCTTGAGGAGCCTATATCCAACAATTACATCGTCGTGTCTGTTAGCACGGATGGAACTTGGAAGTCGAACGAATACCACATAAGCCCGAGCGCCGCAAGAACGTCATACACGCTTGTAGCATACATCACGAAGGATAACAACTATCACGAATACACGAGCTCAGAAGTGCTATGTTCAGCCTACACAACGATAACGGTAGTTAAGGCAACTATAAACGCAAAGCTGTCGAGACAGGTTCTTGTGAGGGGTGCTGATGTTGTATTGTCAGGACACAGCCCAATTGACACGCTATACCTCTACACAGACAAAGAGGGTGTATTTGACAACATTGCCAAGTTACCATCGACATCAACATGGTTGACTAAGGATCATCCGACGCTCGTTGTCAAGACCGACTCAAACGGAAACTTCAAGATAACGCTAACAGTCAGCAAGACTGTTGATTCTGGTTCATACATACTGTATGTAATCGCTCCGGCAAACACAAGTGAGATCAACCTCGGCACGGACGCTTACGTGCAGATACCAGTAACGATCCAGAGCGTAGGATTTGTCCACGTTCCAGACAAGATCGTAATAACGAGAGGTGGACAGAAGGATGTCTACATTGCCGTGAACGCCGAACCAGACACGGTCGTCATTGCGGCATACAAGCTTAAGGGACACGGTGTTGACATCGACTATGGCACGCCTCCGAACTTCCACGGATTCAACAAGTTCAGCAAGTGGAACGAGACGAACGGCACATACTGGATGTTTGTTACACTGTATCCATACTACAACCCAGACACCACAAGCCTGAACTCCACATGGACACCGGGATGCAAGCTGTTGCCAGTCGGCCAGTATGAGTTCTCAATTAAGCTATACAAGAAGAGCACCGGAAACTACTGGGAGGAGGCAGATGAAGTAAAGATTCCGCTAATAATCGAACCTGTAAAGCTCACGGTGGACGTTCCATCGATTGTCAAGAAGGGCGACGAAATAGTTGTAAAGATCAAGGAGAACAGAGCTGGCGAAAGATCCTACGACCACATCTATGTCGTGCTTGACCTCGGAACCAAGCTCAGGAAGTATGAGTCCGTAGCACTTAACGCAAGCGGTGAAGCAATCGTTAAGATACCCACAGCTGACATCACACCTGGCACATACAAGCTCTACGTTAGAGATACGCTTGGCAACGACGGTCCGAACGACCAGTGGTTCGTTAACAACATTAGCACATACTACAACGTGCCTCCTACTGACAGCTACGCAAAGGTATTCGGTGGAGACGACGACATACTCGTAGTCAAGGATGTTACGATCACAGAGAATGTAACAGCCGTAGCCACACCTACACCGACCCCGACCCCAACTCCAACCCCGACTCCGACCCCAACTCCGACACCAACTCCAACACCTACGCCAACTCCAACTCCGACACCAACGCCTACACCTACGCCCACAAAGACGCCCGCTAAGCCAACGCCCACACCTACGAAGAAGTCACCTGGATTCGAAGCGATCTTCGCCATCGCTGGACTGCTGGCAGTCACTTACCTACTAAGAAGAAGACAGTAACTTCCTCAATTTTTTCCTTTTTTCTTTATTTTGTTTTGAAATATTAAATAATCGGCACAACCGTTATCTTTAGCTAATTTTTAAATACTCCTATGGAGAAACTGTTATCGACTTTGAGAGATCTCGGATACAACGATACCGATGTAGAAATAAACGTAACCCTAAAGCATCCGCTTCTCAAACAACCGATTGTTATCGACTGCGCGGTTTTGAAGTATGGTGAAAGAAGATACGGAATGATAATCAAGTTCGGAGAGATAAGCAAAGATTCCGAAGCTGAATTGTGCGGAATATGCGCTTTAATCGGTGCAAAATACGGAATTCTGACCGATGGCTCGAAATACGTGGTTATCAAACCTAAGGACGGCTACAGCTGGGATTATCTCGATAACATCCCCTCAAAGATAGAGCTCGAAGAGGAGCTCGGCATCAAGAGACATTTAATCATAGCTATCTCATACGACGAATACGAATCCAAGGTGGACGATATCGGATTCGTGATCGATAACAGCAGATACGTGTATTCCGACATGGATAAGGACGAGGTCGTTATAGTTCACCCGAATGCAAAACTCGTCAGGTGGCTCATGGACAGAAACGTTAAATTCAGGGAATTCGACGACGAAGATTTCAGCAGACTTTTCGATTTAGATTGATAATGCGGTAGAATTCGCCCCAAGGCAAACATTTATTATCTTCCTACAAATCCAACATTATGCTTCCAACCAACATCAAGCAGATGAAGAAGATGATGAAACAGATGGGAATAGACATCGAAGAATTGGATGCCGAGGAAGTGATAATCAGAACGTCCACAGAAGAGTTGATTTTCAAAAATCCCAGCGTTACGAAGATCTCAGGAAGGGGTATAGAGATGTTTCAGGTAACGGGGAGCTACGAAGTCGTAAAGAGAAAGCCGGAAATTAGCGAAGAGGACGTCAGGCTGATAATGGAACAGGCCGGCGTAAGCGAAGAGGTAGCGAGAAAAGCGCTTGAAGAAGCCGGAGGGGATTTGGCGGAAGCTCTACTTAAGTTGCAGGAATCATGATCAAGCCGCCCGTCGTTTTGCTTAAGGGAAGGCACAGCTTTTTAGTTGAGAAGTTCGAAGGACAACTTCATACACACCACGGAATCATAAATCTGGAGGAGCTTAGAAACAAGAACTACGGCGATGAGATAGAAACTCATTTGGGCGTTAGATACAAGATACTCCCGTTCAAGCCGGCTGACTTCTTCAAACACTTCAAACGTAGCGCAACGCCGATAATGCCAAAAGACATCGGAGCGATCATAGCCTATACCGGCTTAAGCCCCGATTCCCTGATATTGGATGCCGGAACCGGCACCGGAATGCTCGCAGCCTACTTGGCTTACTTCAACAAATACGGTGAAGTCGTAACAGTAGAAAAGCGTCCGGAATTCGCTAAGATAGCAAGGGAGAACTTCAAACTGGCTAAATTAAAGAACGTTCACCAGATAATCGGAGACGTCAGGTTTGTGGCTGAGGGCTTCAAGAAGGAGTTCGACCTCATAGTGCTGGATATGAAGGACGATGTCGAGTTCATTCCAACTGCTAAGAAGTTGCTGAGGATCAGCGGATACCTTGTGGTTTACAATCCCTACATAGAACCCACAAGGAGAGTTTACGAAACCATGCTGAAAGAGGGATTCAGAGAAGTCGAAAGCTTCGAGATAATTCGGATAGATCTTGAACACAAAAGGGTTGGAACCCGACCCTTCACGAGGGTTTGGCATACCGGTTTTATCGTCATAGGTAGGAAAGTCTAAGTTTTCAGGTGTGATGAAGCTTGCTTGCATAACGTATTTAAGTTAATTTCTCACTCCTTTAGTGAGTATGGAGGTTAAGTTGCCATCCGAAGAGGAAGTTGACGAACTTGTCGGAGGCTTGAAGTTTAACACCACAGCTGAGATTGAAGTTCCCAAGAGGTTGATCGATCAGGTTATCGGACAGGATCATGCCGTTGAAGCTATAAAGAAGGCCGCGGTGCAGAAGAGGCACGTAATGCTCATCGGCTCCCCGGGAACAGGTAAATCGATGCTAGCAAAAGCCATGGCTGAACTTCTACCGAAGGAAGAACTTGAAGACATCCTCGTATTCCCGAATCCGAAGGATCCGAATCAGCCGAAGATCAAGGTCGTTCCGGCCGGTAAGGGAAGGGAGATAGTCGAAGCTTACAAGCAGGAAGCCCTGAAGAAGGCTCAGGCAAGGAACTTCTTCCTGATGATGCTCGTTTTCATGATAATCGGCTACACAATTTTGATTAGCCCTAAAGACTTCATCTGGGGCATCATTGCCGCGATACTGCTGTTCATGGTAGCAAGATACATGATGCCGAGAGAGGAGAGAAACGTTCCAAAGCTCTTGGTTGACAATGCGGATAGAGAAACCGCCCCTTTTGAAGATGCAACCGGAGCTCATGCCGGCGCTTTGTTCGGAGACGTGCGTCACGATCCATTTCAGTGTTTTGAGGGAAATGAGTGGGTTATTGTGAAAAAAGATGGAAAATTGGAAAGATTAAAGCTGAAAGATCTCGTAGATCAATTATTAGAAGAAAATTATAATATTACTGAAAAGAATGGAATTAGGGTATGCTACAAAGACGTATACAACGAAAACATCAGGATTTTAACCAACGACGGTTTTGCCAGATTGCTATTCGTAAACAAGAGATTGGGGAAGCAGAAAATTAAGAATGTTATCAACCTAAGAAAGGATTTTTGGCTTACCTTAACTCCAGAGCACAAGGTCTACACAACGAAAGGTCTGAAAAGGGTTGATGAGATAACGGAAAGCGATGAATTGATTTCAAAGCCCATTACGATAATCGACGAATACGATATCGCGAGGACGTATGATGAGAGGGAGTTTGAGAAGTTCGTAAATTACAACAGGTGGAGAAGATCAAAACTTGAGGTCGGATACAAGAGGGCTTCTAAGATTTTGGGCATCAAGCAGAGCACGATGAGATGGTGGTTTGCCGGAATGAAACCTAAAAGCGTCCAGCTCATCGAAAAGCTTAGATGCAAGGGTTTGATTCCTCTGAGAAGTGATGACCGAAGACTAGAGGATATCGCGTTGATATTGGGTGCATTATTCGGAGACGGTTGCATCGACAGAAATCTCAGCACCCTCAGCTTCACATCGAGTGAAAGGGAGATGGTTGAAAGGTTTGCCGAAATCGTTAGGCGTATATTCGGCGAAATTCTTTATGAGATAAAAGAAAACAGAGGTGCAAAAGGTGGAAGTTACCTATTCAGAACTTGGGATAGGAGCGTCATCAGGTTCTTCGTTGCTTTAGGTGCTCCGGTTGGCAAGAAAACGGAGATAAAGTTCGGATTTCCCGAATGGGTTCTTACGAGACCGAGCTTATTCTTAGCATTCGTCGATGGTCTGTTCAGTTCAGACGGTTGCGTTCCGAGATGGTCGTATTCGAGAAGATTCAACGGATCGTTCGAGATTGCCCAAATTACGGATGATGTTGAAAACAAGATGGAGTTCTTTGAAACGATTTCAAGATTCCTCAGCAAGTTCGGCATAAAGAGCAAGCTTAGGATAGAAAAGCACGGAGATAGGTGGAAGATTAGGCTGATATTTGAGAACTCATTGGAAAATGCTGTAAGGTTCCTCAGCTTGATACCTATCAGCCTCTCAAACCGCAAACGATTCAAGTTCCTAAACGAGATCGAGATGTGTCTGGGAAAAGTTGAACTCGAAAACTTCGAGTTTATAATCACGGAAGAGGAGGTGGACGTAACATACAACGTAACAACGGAAACCGGCAACCTGCTCGCCAACGGATTGCTCGTTAAGAACTCTGGCGGCTTGGAAACTCCGGCACATGAGAGGGTTGAAGCCGGAGCAATTCATCGCGCTCATAAGGGAGTTCTATACATAGATGAGATAAACACGCTAACGATAGAATCTCAGCAGAAGCTACTTACAGCGATGCAGGAGAAGAAGTTCCCGATTACCGGACAATCGGAGCGTTCGAGCGGTGCGATGGTTAGGACCGAACCAGTGCCGTGCGATTTCATACTCGTTGCTGCTGGAAACATGGACGCACTTATGGGGATGCATCCGGCTTTGAGGAGCAGGATCGAAGGTTACGGATACGAGATATACATGAACGATACCATGCCGGATACCCCCGAAAACAGGAGGAAACTCGTCAGATTCGTGGCTCAGGAGGTCGTCAAGGACGGCAGAATTCCGCACTTCGACCGTTACGCTGTTGCTGAGATTATAAGAGAAGCTAAAAGAAGGGCCGGAAGGAGAGGACATCTAACGCTCAGACTGAGAGAGCTCGGAGGTCTTGTTAGAACGGCAGGAGACATCGCGAAGAGCGAAGGTTCCGATGTAGTCAAATTGGAGCACGTGCTTAAGGCTAAGAAGATAGCCAAAACGATTGAAGAGCAGTATGCGGATGAATACATTGAAAGGAGGAAGGACTACAAGCTATTTAAGATAGAGGGAGCCGAAATAGGAAGGGTGAACGGTTTAGCCGTAATAGGTCAATCTGCGGGAATAGTTCTTCCGATCATTGCGGAAATTACGCCGGCTTTAAGCAAGGAAGAGGGAAGGGTTATAGCCACTGGAAGGTTGCAGGAAATTGCGAGGGAGGCTGTTATGAACGTTTCCGCAATAATCAAGAAGTTCACAGGCAGGGACATCTCCAACTACGACATACACATACAGTTCGTCGGAACTTACGAAGGTGTAGAGGGAGATTCGGCAAGCATAAGCGTAGCCACAGCGGTTATATCGGCTTTAGAGGGTATTCCGGTTGATCAAAGCGTTGCGATGACCGGAAGTTTGAGCGTTAGAGGAGATGTTCTGCCGGTTGGCGGGGTTACTCAGAAGATCGAAGCCGCTATTCAAGCCGGTCTGAAGAAGGTCATAATCCCGAAGGACAACTTGGACGATGTCTTACTCGATGCCGAGCACAAGGGCAAAATTGAGATAATTCCCGTTTCGAGAATTGAAGAGGTCTTAGAGCACGCCTTGGTTGAATGCGATGAGAAGAGAAAGTTAATGGAGAAGTTCAAGCAGATTGTCTACTCCAATAATTAAAGTAACGCATCGCGACAAAAAAGTGAACCCCCGTCTGGGACCACTCCGTCATCGCTCGCATTATCTGTTTCATAGCTACGGAGTGGGTGAGCTGGTCGTCTTTAATTATTCGAAGATACTAATAAATTTTGCTGTCATCAACGAAAGTATGTTATTTTTAAAGAACAAAAACATCGAAAATGAAGTTGAAGCTAACGGTAGCAACATACTCTGCGGTAGTTCTGGTTAAGTTCGTATGCTACGCGATTACCGGATACCTCGCGATGCTTGCGGAAGCCCTACACAATGTCGTCGATTTGCTCATATTTTCGGCTTTACTATACTCAGAGAAGGTCTCCGCAAAGCCCGCCGATCACCTCCATCCTTTAGGACACGGACTCGCAAAAAATCTGAGTGGAGTTGTAGTTGCCGTGGTATTTATAACGGTCGTAGCTTTCGAGCTTTTTTTGGAGGGAATCGAAAGGATCCTGCATCCTTCAGCCGGCAGATACCCGGAGTTCGCTGTAATCGTCCTCGTTGCAACGATATTGCCACCCGCCCTATTGACCTTGATCTACCGTGGTGAAAGGAGCTCTACGGAAGAGTCGGCTTTTGCGGAGTTGATAAATGACATAGCCTCATCACTCGGAGCTATTTTCGGAATATACTTCAGTTCAATCGGATATCCGATTGCTGATGGCCTTGCATCTATTTTCATAGCCGTGCTGATAAGTCTTAACGGCTACAGGCTCTTCAAAACTAACGCAAGCTATTTGCTCGGAAGAAGTCCAGACGAAAGTTTTTACGAGAGGGTTAAGGCTATCGTAGAGTCGTTTCCAGAGGTTGAAGATGTCCACGACATCATAGCCATATACATGGGTGAGAACAGAATCCACTTGGACATGCACGTAACGGTCGATGGCTCGATGAGCGTTAGGGATGCTGATGAATTAACGGCGAGAATTGCTAAGAAGATTTTGCAAGAAATACCGGAAGTCGCATACGTTCTGATTCACGTTTGTGCTGAGAAGGGCAAAGAATTCAAAACGACATACGATTCGGTTATGAGAAGAGTCTTCAAGATGTAGCCCGTCTGGAGCCCACGGGACATCATGCTTCTCAGTCCCGCCGGGTTCTAACGGGCACACATCGTTTGCTGAATGGAAAGATATCTTTTTCGCATCAACATTTTTATACTTTGCCAATCATTTTTACATCAATGGAAGCTGAGATCTGGGTCGAAAAGTACAGACCGAAAACGCTCGATGAAGTCGTTGGGCAGGATGAGGTAATTAAAAGGCTCAAGAGTTACGTTCAAAAGAAGAACATCCCCCATCTGCTTTTTGCCGGTCCTCCGGGAACCGGGAAGACAGCTACCGCCATCGCCTTAGCAAGGGATCTATTTGGCGAGAATTGGCGAGATAACTTTATAGAGATGAACGCTTCAGTAACCCCAGACACACCTATCCTCGTAAGAATCAACGGAGTGATCAAGAGAACTACGTTTGAAGAGATCGATAGAATGTTTTTCAAAGACGAAAAAGAAGAATACGTGGTTCCGATCAATTTGGAAACTCTAAGCTTCCGCGAAGATGTTGGATTTTATCCCGTTTCGTTCATAGCAAGACACAAAGCTGATAGAATTCTGAAGATAAAGTTCGAAGGCGGAGAGGTGAAAACAACACCAGATCACTCGGTCATGGTTCTAAACGAAAAAGGGGAGATAGTCTCTAAGAGAGCTGACGAACTCAAGAAGGGCGACTTTCTGCTGTCGTTTAAGAAATGCTTAGAGGGGTCAGAGTTATCGATAAATCTGCTGGAATATCTGCAGAGCTACAACAACCCGAAGCTAAGAACCGTGCTGACGGAGTTCCCGATCAACGAGCAGACATCTTGGATAATGGGACTATTTTTGGCTGAAGGCTGTCTGAGTTTTAGAAACGGAACTTCTGGACAAGTAATATTTACAGTAAAAGAGCAGGAACTAATTGAACGAGTAAAGAGCTTCGGTTGCGCTTTTGGCATTTCGACATACACCCAGCCGGCATATTCCGGCTTTGATAGAAGTAGAGCATCAGCCGTTCACGTTAAACTTCTGAATACTCAGCTCGCAAGGTTCTTCAGAGATATCTTCAGCGGGCATGTAGCAAGATCGAAGAGAGTTCCAGAGATAATATTTAACAGCACATTGCGAAACAGACTTTTGTTCCTAATGGGTTACATGGGTGACGGATGTGGAACTTGGGGAAGATACGTAAGATATACCTCCGTATCTAAGGACATATTGATAGACATCGCTTGGCTCGGTAGGATTTCTGGTTTAGAGACATCGGTGTTCGATAGGGAAGTAAGACTCGTTTGGGATGTGTTCTCATACGTAAGATCAGAGTTACTACCAGTTGAGCCGTTTGAGATGTTTTTCAAGCAGATAGACGGAAAGATAGACATCAATTGGAAGTATCTACTTAGACATCAACTCTACAGCGGAAAGAGAAGAGTTAAGAAGTCTACACTGCTGAAGATTCTGAAAGCTATTAGAACTGAAGAGCTGGATGAGGAAGAAAGAAAGACGTATTTGAGACTCAAAGCTTTAGCTGAATCCAGCCTGTATGCTGTGGAGATCAAGGAGATCGAAAAGATGAGCTACGATGGATGGGTTTACGACTTCAGCGTTCCGAATTCAGAGGTGTTCTTCGGCGGAACTACACCCGTTTTGTTGCACAACTCGGATGAGAGAGGAATAGATGTCGTTAGACACAAAATAAAGGAATTTGCAAGGACTGCTCCTATTGGCGGTGCTCCGTTCAAGATCATATTCTTGGATGAAGCCGACGCTCTGACTGCAGATGCACAAGCGGCGTTGAGAAGAACCATGGAGATGTATTCGAAAACTTGCAGATTCATACTGAGTTGTAACTACGTCAGCAGAATCATAGAGCCGATACAGTCGAGATGTGCGGTATTTAAGTTTAAACCCGTTCCGCCGGAGGCTATGAAGAAGAGACTGCTTGAGATAGCAGAGAAGGAAGGCTTAAAGATCACGGAAGACGGGCTCGAAGCACTAATCTACATAGCGAACGGAGACTTCAGAAAGGCTATAAACGCCCTGCAAGGTGCCGCAGCCTTCGGAGAAGTTATCGACGCCGAAGCCATATACCAGATAACCGCTACTGCTCGTCCGGAAGAGATCAAGAAACTGCTTGAAACTGCTCTGGAAGGCAGATTCATGGAAGCTCGACAGATGCTCGACAGAATGATGGTGGAATACGGAATGAGCGGGGAAGATGTAATTTCACAGCTTTTCAGAGAGATAATAGCCTCGAAAATCGATGAGAGAACGAAAGTGATGTTAATAGATAGGCTCGGCGAGATAGATTTCAGGCTTACCGAAGGAGCGCACGACAGAATTCAATTGGACGCCTACTTAGCATATCTCGCAACTGTCGGTAAGCGGAAGAAAGAATCGTAAAGATGTTCGCGGAAAAGAAGAAAACGAGGATAGCGGGATTGCATGCGGACAACTCAAAGCCGGTTGCCGGGGAAGAGATCACAATCGCCGGCTACCTGCAATTTTACGATAATAAGACTAAAAGGTGGGAACCGCTGAGAGCATGGGTTAAGCTCTACGTAGACGGAATCGAGGTCGATAGAACCGCAACGAAACCTAACGGCAGTTTTAAATTCCGCTACTCATCGAACGTCACTGGCAAGAAGAAGGTTGAGGTCAGGTTCGCCGGCGACAATAGGTTTAAGCCCTGCAGAAAGGAGATTTCCATCGAAGTTGTAACGCAGGAGCAGAGGAAAAGGACAGAAAGGTTTGTAAAGCTCGCTCTTATAATATTTTTCACTCTGATTGTCGTCGTGTTCGTTTTGTCGATAGTCCTATCGAAGTGGTAGTATGAAGAGTTTACCCCCAGCTTTAAAGAGGAAGAAGAGATACATCGCTTTCGAGCTTGTTAGCGAAAGAGATGTCGATGAAAAGGAATTTATATCTTCACTTTGGAAAACTATGCTGTCTCTGTTCGGTGAATTCGGTTCGGCTCATTGCGGAATTTGGCTTGAGTATTTCGACGGCAGAAGAGGAATTCTGAGATGTCACAGAGAAGCTCTAAATAAGGTTAAAGTAGCATTAACGCTAATAAGCAGAGTTGGAGATGTCGATATAATTCCCAAGATATTGGGGGTTAGCGGAACAATTAAAAAGTGTAAAAAGAAGTATCTGGAGGTGTTAAAAGATGCATCTACCTCAGATGGGATACGATAGAGCGATAACGGTATTCAGCCCCGACGGAAGGCTGTTCCAAGTCGAATACGCAAGAGAGGCTGTAAAGAGAGGAGCAACGGCGATAGGAGTCAAGACGAAAGAGGGTGTTGTGCTCGTAGCCGACAGAAGGGTTGCGAGCAGATTGCTCGAACCTGATACGATAGAAAAGATATACAAGATCGACGATCACATCTGCGCAGCAACATCCGGCTTGGTGGCAGATGCGAGGGTTTTAGTTGACAGGGCGAGGCTTGAGGCACAGATAAACAGGCTTACATACGACGAACCGATAAGCGTTAAGGAGTTGGCGAAGAGGATATGCGACTTCAAGCAACAGTTCACCCAGTTCGGCGGTGTAAGACCCTTCGGAGTTTCTTTGCTTATCGCGGGAATAGATGAAAAACCCCGGTTATACGAAACGGATCCGAGCGGAGCACTTTTGGAATACAAAGCAACGGCAATAGGAGCGGGGAGAAACGTCGTGATGGAATACTTCGAAAAGGAGTATGACGAAAACATGAGCTTGGATGAGGCGATAATCAAAGCGATGGTCGCGATGGGTAAGGCGATTGAGAGCGAGCTTACGCCCGAAGGTGTAGAAGTCGGCTTGATCAGCGTTAAAGATAAGTTGTTCAAGTCTCTCAGTATAGAGGAGATAAAGCCCTATATAGATAAGGCTAACGAGATAATTAGGGAAGAACTAAAGAAGCAGTCGTAAGGAGGGATTGCAATGGTTTCATTAGAGAAGGCAGTGATTGCAAGGTTGAGAAAAGCCGGAGAGACGTTCGAAGTTCTCGTCGATCCATACCTTGCGAGGGATTTGAAGGAGGGTAAGGAGGTAGACTTCGAGCAGTTGCTTGCTGTGGAGGAGGTTTTTAAGGATGCGAGGAAGGGCGACAGAGTTTCGAAGGAGGAACTGCAGAAGGTATTCGGAACAACGGACATCCAAAAGATCGTCAGAATAATCATTGAAGAAGGTGAGGTTCAGATCACTGCGGAGCAAAGAAAGGAGATGCTCGAACAGAAGAGGAGGCAGATCATAGAGTTCATAAGGAGAAATGCGGTCGATCCGAGAACCGGAGCTCCGCATCCTCCAGCGAGAATAGAGAGAGCTCTTGAGGAAGCAAAGGTTCACATCGATATATTCAAATCAGTTGAAGCTCAGATAAAGGATGTAGTCAAAGCTTTGAAGCCGATTCTACCGCTAAGGTTTGAGGAGATAGAAATAGCGATAAAGATACCTCCGGAATACACCGGAAAAGCAATTTCCGCGCTTTATTCTTTCGGAAACATAACGAAGGAGGAGTGGCAGAGAGACGGAAGCTGGATATGCGTCATGAGAATTCCGGCTGGGATGCACGGTGACCTGATGGACCTCTTGGGTAAGGTCGCAAAAGGTGAGGCTTTAACCAAGATCCTGAGGAGGATACAGCTATGATTAGCAGAAAGATCGTTTTACCGGGAGATTTGGTTTCGACCAATCCGAAAACTGCCGGCCCAGGCACCTACGTCGAAGGCGGGAAGGTTTACGCGAGGGTATTGGGGTTGCTCGATAAGACCGACTTGGGAGTCAGGATAATCCCGCTCAAAGGCAGATACATTCCATCCCTCGGAGATACCGTTATCGGCATAGTCAAGGAGGTTACCGCAAATGGGTGGATAGTTGACATAAACTCACCATACATAGCTTTTCTACCGATTCCGGAGAATCCCGCAATGAAACCGAACAGGAAGCCAAACGACGTTTTAGATATCGGAGATGCGATAATAGCCAAAGTCATGAACATAGACCCGAAGATGAAGGTGACGCTAACGATGAAAGACAAGCTCTGCAGACCTATTAGGGTCGGTAGAATAGTTGCGATAAATCCGACGAGAGTTCCGAGAGTTATAGGCAAGAAGGGGAGCATGATAAAGCTACTGAAATCCGAACTCGACATTCAGATAATCGTCGGACAGAACGGACTGATATGGCTGAACGGTGACAGGAGAAAGGTTTCGATAGCTGAGGAAGCAATATACATCATCGAACAGGAGGCTCATACGGAGGGACTGACGGATAGAATTACGGAGTTCATAAAAAAGAGGAAAGTCGAATTGGGTTTAGCCGAGCCGGAAGAAGTCGGGAAGACGGAAACGGAACAAGCAGAGGTTCCAGAAGAATTCAAGGAGAATGAAGAAAAGAAAGTTGAAGAAGCTGAAGAGAGTGTGACTGAAACCGAAAATGCCGGTGAAAAGTCGGAGTCCAAGGCTAAAGAATGTCAATTAGAAGAGAGAAGGTGATTTTATGGAAGAGATCAAGTTAATTGTTGACGGAAAGAGGTTGGACGGGAGAGATTTTGAAGAGCTCAGACCTATAAAGATCGAAGCCGGAGTCCTCAAGAGGGCTGATGGATCCTGTTACTTAGAGATGGGAAAAAACAAAGTCGTTGCCGCCGTATATGGTCCGAGGGAAGTTCATCCCAAACACTTGGAAGATCCCAGCATGGCCATAGTGAGATACAGATACAACATGGCTCCATTCAGCGTCGAAGATAGAAAGAGACCCGGCCCAGACAGGAGGAGCATCGAGATTTCCAAAGTTAGCAGAGAAGCTCTCGAACCCGTGATAATGAAGGAACTGTTTCCCCGCTCCGCAATCGACATATTTGTGGAAGTCCTACAAGCTGATGCCGGTTCGAGAACCGCCTGCTTAAACGCGGCAAGCGTTGCGCTTGTCGATGCTGGAATTCCGATGAAAGGGATGGTCGCATCGGTTGCCGTTGCGAAAGTTGACGGAGTTCTGGTTTTGGATCCGATGAAGGAAGAGGACAACTACGGAGAAGCCGATATACCGTTCGCGTTTCTGATTAGAAATGGTAAGATCGAGTCGATTACGCTCTTGCAGATGGACGGAAGAGTGACTGCCGAAGAACTAAGGCGAGCGTTGGAACTCGCGAAGAAGGGAGCTATGCAGATATACCAGCTCCAAAGGGAAGCCATAATGAGAAAATACATCAAGGAGAAAGAGGTGGTCGAATAATGCCGGAAGATATATTGATGGAGATCAAGAAAGATTACGTTCTCTCAAAGCTTAGAGACGGTGAAAGGATAGACGGAAGGCGACTCGACGAAATCCGTCCAATAGAGATACGGACCGGTCTGATTGCGAAAGCCGAAGGATCGGCTTTGGTTAGGCTGGGCAACACCATGGTCGTTGCTGGAGTTAAGATGCAACCCGGAGAACCTTTTCCGGATGCGCCGGATCAGGGTATAATAATAACGAACGCTGAGTTGGTTCCTTTGGCTTCGCCTACGTTCGAACCCGGTCCTCCGGATGAAAACGCAATAGAATTGGCGAGAGTCGTTGACAGAGGAATCAGGCACAGCGATGCAGTAGATCTGTCCAAGCTCTGCATAGAGGAAGGCGAAAAAGTTTGGATGATATTTATCGATATATGGGCGCTGGATGACGACGGTAACCTCATGGACGCCTCGGCTTTGGCCGCAATAGCGGCGTTGCTAAACACGACAGTTCCGGCTGAACGATTTGAAGTCGGCGATAACTTTCCCCTGCCGGTTAGAGACTTGCCAGTGGCTATAACTTCACTTGTGTTTGAAGATAAGATACTCGTCGATCCGTGCAGAGATGAACTCAGCATCGGAAAAAACACGATAACGATCACAACCGATCAGAACGACAACATAGTCTCAATTCAAAAGAGCGGTCCTTTTCTGCTGAGCGAGAAGGTCTTTGACAGACTGATTGACCTGAGTATAGCAAAGGCTAAGGAAGTTAGAAGGCTTTTAAAAGACGTTTAGCCTCAACTTTTTAGCTACCATAAATTCAGAATTTTAATAGATATTCAAAAAATTAAATTATTATTTAATTAAGAGTTTTCGAGCATGGCCTTGATTATTTGGGCTGTTTCAGCCGGATTAGCTCTTCCCCTCGTAGCCTTCATGACGTAACCCACAAGGAAGTCCAAAGCCTTCTTCTTACCGCTCTTGTAATCCGCAACCGCTTTAGGATTCTTCTCAATAGCCTCCCTGCACAACCTCTCGATCTCATCCTTAGGAATCGCAAACAACCCCTTTTTCTTGATTATATCGTCTATATCTCCGCCGTGATCGAGCTTAGTCCTTATGACCTCAACTACACCCTTCTCCGTAATTTTCTCATCCTTGAAATACTTAAGCAACTTCGCGAATTCGTTCGGCTTGAGCCTCTCGTAGGCGAATCTGAAGTCCTTGCTTCTGTAGTTAAGCTCGCCCCTCAGCACGTCAACGACCCAGCTTGCCGCAAGCTTGGGATCGACCATGCTCGCAACTTCCTCGAAGTAGTCAGCCATCAACTTATCCAAAACCAACACTTTGGCGAAGTTGTCGCCTATACCGTATTGAGCCTTCAGTCTTTCCCTCTTCTCTTCCGGCATTTCTGGAAGGGTTCCCTTAACCTCTTCAACGAGTTCAGCCGTGTATATCGGCACCAGATCGGGTTCGGGGAAGTATCTGTAATCCTGCTCCTCCTCCTTTGATCTCAGAGAAACCGTTATGCTATTGACCTCATCGAAGTGCCTCGTTTCTCTCTCGATCTTCCTTCCCATTCTGAGTAGATTCTTCTGCCTTGCGATCTCGTAGTTCAGAGCCCTCTCAACTCCCTTGAACGATGATATGTTCTTTATCTCAACTCTTCCTCCTCCCTTTATAGATACGTTTGCGTCCACTCTCATCGCTCCCTCCAAGCTTCCGTCGAAGACGTCGAGATACTCCAAGATTATCCTCAACTTGTTCAGGAAGAGCCTCGCCTCCTTAGGAGAGTGCATAACGGGTTCGGTAACTATCTCGAGGAGAGGAACTCCGGAACGGTTGTAGTCTATAAGGCAGTATTTTGCCGTTGTTATAGATCCCTTGTAAGTCAGCTTTCCCGGATCCTCCTCCATGTGTATTCTCTTTAACGTTATCTTCTTCTCACCTTCTTCCGTTTCTATTGTGACGTATCCTCCCAAAGCCAAAGGGCGATCGTATTGGCTTATCTGGAATCCCTTCGGAAGATCGGGGTAGAAGTAGTTCTTTCTGTCGAAAACCGTAAAGGGCTGAATTTCGGCATGCAAAGCCAAAGCGACCTTTATCGCAGCCTTGACTGCTTCCTTGTTAATTACCGGCATCGCACCGGGCAAACCCAAGCAGACGGGACAAACATGAGTATTCGGCTCGTCTTCGTGGTAATCCAAAGGGCAGGAACAGAACATCTTCGTCTTGAGCTTGTTCAATTGAACGTGAACCTCCAAACCGATAATGACATCGGGCTCCATTGTTGTAGCCTCACCAATCCGCGATAAAACGTTTGCGTTAGCGGGTTACGTTCCAAACGAACATGGCTTCATCGTATGCCAAAATTCTACCCTCCCTATTTGCAACCTGAACTACGACTAAAATCCCGTCACCGTTCTTCGGAACGTGTTTGGGATCTTTAAATCCGATGTAAGCTGTTATGTTGTCCCCTTCTGTCTCTATCGGAAGGCAAGTCGACGGCGTCACGAACCGTAACTTTCCGCCTCTCCAATCGTAAGCGAACAGGATTATGCTCGGAAAAGGAGTGTTATACCAAGGATACAGAGTCGGAGCTTCTTTTTTGGTTATAAAGGCAGGTTCTACCTTTTTTATTTTTAAGATGTGCTGACCCTTGATGTCGTAGTGCATGAAGACGACCTTTATAGCTGGAAGCTTTCTCTCTTGAGAGCATCCCGAAGCTAAAATTACCGAGAGAATGATAAATGCGAACAAAAGCTCTTTCTTCATATTAGACCACCTAAGAATCCAAGAATACTCCTTATTATGTCAAACAGAGAAAACGTCTTCGTCTTTTTAACTTCTTCAACTTTTGTGACGTTGAGTCCTATCTCCTTGCTTGCCGGTTTTATGAACTTGTATATGACCTTTCCGTGGCAAAACTCGCATATGTCCATTAGTATGTCACCGTGAATCTCGTGAATCCCTCCTTTATGACAGTAATGGCAGTCCTTGGTGCCGGGATTCGAAACGAGTCCCGCTCCGTGACATACGGAACAATTGAGATTTCTGTGAGGTATGTGTATTTCCCTTATCCCTATGTTGCTCTCGTTGTAGTCTGGCCCTATATGACACTTTATGCATATGTTGTTTCCGTGAAGCTTGTCGAGCTTGTTCATGTCTATTTTTTTCCCCCTCCAGATGTCGAGACTGTGGCATCTACATCCAGAAAACATTTTTATTTTCTCGTTCTTCGGTATCAGTAAATCATGACAAGGAAAACAGATTTCTCCGTAGCCCGGAGGATGAACCCAAGCCGAAACCGGAACCGCCAGCATGAGGAGGATTAACAAAGTCAGTATCAGTCTCATCACAGACAATTCGTTCTTCGAATATAAATCGATTTCCATCCGTTACGCTTATCTATTCGCCTACCGATCTTTCGATTATGAGAAGCTATGAAGAGTTGCTTGAAAGAGCTCTGGCTGAATTGCCGAAAAAGAAGATAGTCAGAAGTGAAAGATTCGAGATTCCCCGCGTTAGGGTTCAGAGGGAAGGTAGCAGAACGATCATCAAGAACTTCTCTCAGGTTGCAAAAATCCTAAACCGAAGCGAGGAGCATCTGTCGAAATACTTGGTAAAATCGCTGGGAACCGCCGGATTCTTGGAGGCTGGAAGGTTAGTCTTGCAGGGTAAGTTTACCGAAGACGATGTTCAGAAGGAGATCGACGACTACGTGAGGAGGTTTGTGATCTGCAGAGAGTGCGGAGCGCCGGATACGGAATTTGTTAGAGAGGAGAGAGTTTTGATGATAAGGTGCTTAGCCTGCGGAGCGAAGTATCCCGCGAGGGGTCTGAATGTTTAGACTTAAGATTTACAGAGTTAGAGGGGAGGTGCTCGTAGCGGTTTGCGATTCGGATATAGTGGGAAAGACCTTCAGAGAGGGAGATTTGAAGATCGAAGTTAAGGAGAGCTTCTACGGCGAGAGGGAGGTTGGAGAGGAAGAAGTAAAGAGAGCTTTGAGGATGGCAACCATCGCGAATATAACCGGAAGAAAAGCCGTGGAGCTTGCCATAAAGATAGGGATAGTCGATAAGGAGAACGTGCTTAAGATCGGTGAGTGCTGGCACGCTCAGATGGTAGTTCTATGATATACACTCAGGAGGTAGCGGCGGAAGTTTTGAAGATAGTCGACGAAACCCTTCTATCGGAAAAGGAAGCCCTAAAGAAGAGGCTTTCGGGAATGAACTTGGATTACAAGATAAGAGCCAGCATTCACGCCTACGTATTTGAAACCGAAAAGAGGAAGAACGTGATAGATCATATCATATCGAGGTGTTTGAAGGGTAAGAGGATCGAAGAGCTCGACCCCCTCTTCAGAAATCTGTTGAGGGTTGGAGTTTACGAGATGCATTTCAAGGGCGTTCATCCCGCACTTGCTACTGATTCGATCGTTAGGATTGTCAAGCGCAGATTCGGGGAAAAGCTTGCGTCGCTTGCGAATGCCGTTCTAAGGAAAGCCGAGCTTGTCGATTTGGAAAAGGAAATTGACAAAATAAAAAGGAAGGACAAGATAAGGTATCTCGCACTTAAATACTACCATCCGGAGTGGTTCGTCGAATACGCAATCGAACTGCTTGGGGAAGAGGAAGCGGTGAAGCTGATGATTGCTAACAACGAAAAGCAGGCTGTCTACATTCGAGTTAACGAAATAAAAGCCTCGATTGAATCAGTTAGGAGATATCTTGAGCAGAACAAAGTCGAAGTCGAAGAAACGCCTTTGCCGGATGTTTTCAAGGTTGTTTCATACGAAAGGGCTCCCGCATCTCTCGACTGGCATGCCGAAGGAAAGTTCGTGATTCAGGATTTAGCCTCAGCCTTCGTCGCTCACATTTTGAACCCTCATCCGGATGAAGTGATCCTCGATCTCGCCTCCGCTCCGGGCTTGAAAGCAAGCCACATAGCGATGCTCATGGAGAACAGAGGAAAGATAATAGCCGTGGATAATTCCAAGGACAGACTCAGGAGGATGAAGTCCAAGATGAAGATTTTGGGCGTTGGAAATATAGAATACAAACTTGCTGACGGAACGAAGTTTTACGTCGGTGATGTGGACAAGGTTCTCGTCGATCCTCCCTGCTCTTCCACCGGAAGCTTCAGAAATTACCCTTGCGTAAAGTGGAGGTTCGACGAAAGGAAGTATAGGGAAACCATTAGAGTTCAGAGAAGTATGATAAAGAACGCATTTAGGAACCTTAACGAGGGCGGGATCTTAGTTTACTCCACTTGCTCGATAACTTTCGACGAGAACGAGGAGAACGTTCTGTTCGCATCCCAATTCTTTAAGGTTGAAGATGTCGAGCCGGTAATTGGTGTTAGAGGAATCAGAAGGTTCGGAAGTAAGGAGTTTCCGTTTTGGGATAAGGTCGTTCGCACCTTTCCGCATCTCCATGACTGCGTAGGATTCTTCATATCGAAACTGAAGAAGGTTTAGTCAATCAAATACGATCTCATCAAAATTCTGAAATATGAATCGTGATTTTAGTTGAATTTAATATTTTCATATAGATTGCTATATTGAGGTAACCCAAACGTCGATGCTTTGCTAAGATATAACAAGCTACATTAACGAAAGCTTATTATATTTATTAATAACTTCAAATTTCAATGCTTGAGGAGGATTTGCTCGTCTATATCGACGGTGAATTCGTTCCAGCGACTCAGGCTAAGATAAGCGTTTTTGATCACGGATTCCTATACGGGGATGGTGTTTTTGAGGGAATAAGAGCCTACAACGGCAAGGTCTTTAAGCTTAAGGAACATATAGACAGACTATACGATTCCGCAAAGGCGATCGATCTGCAGATTCCGATCTCGAAGGAGGAGTTCATGGAAGTTATCCTCGAAACGCTGAGGAGGAACAAGCTGAGGGATGCATACATAAGACCGATCGTGACGAGGGGTATCGGAGATCTCGGCTTGGATCCGAGGAAATGCGGTAAGCCTTCGATTATAGTCATAGCTCAGCCTTGGGGAAGGCTTTACGGTGATCTATACGAGAAAGGACTTAAAGCTGTGACAGTGGCGATTAGAAGGAACGCCATCGACTCCCTCCCGCCGAACATAAAGTCTCTGAACTATCTGAACAACATCCTTGCGAAGATCGAAGCAAATGCGAAGGGCGGAGATGAGGCGATATTCTTAGACCACAACGGCTACGTTAGCGAGGGAAGCGGGGACAACATATTCATAGTTAAGAACGGCGAAGTTATTACACCTCCGACGATAAACAACCTGAAGGGGATAACGAGGGAGGTCGTAATAGAGCTTATAAAGAAGCTTGGAATTCCATTTAAAGAGGCGAACATAAGTCTATACGACCTATACACCGCAGATGAGATCTTCGTAACCGGAACCGCCGCGGAGATATGTCCGATAACTTGGATAGACGGAAGGATAGTTGGGGATGGGAAGCCGGGCAAGATAACGAAGACGCTGATGGAGGAATTCAGAAAGCTGACCGAGAAAGAGGGAGTTCCAATATATGCTGATAACGATAGTGGTTGAGCTTAAGGATCAACCGGGACAGCTTTTAAAAGCCTTAGAACCAATTTCGAAGCTTGGAGGCAACATAGTCAGTGTGTACCATCAGAGAGACAAGATAACACCTCTGAAAAGGATTCCCGTGGAGATCACGATTCAGATAGATGAGAGGAAGGTTGAGGATCTGATTGAAGCGATAAGGAAAAATGGTGTGATCGTCAGGAGCTACAACGAGGTAAGACTTACCGCAACGACATCTCTTTTACTCATAGGACACATTATCCACACGGATTTGGGAGATACGATAAATAGAATCGATTCTACCGGCTTTGCGGAAGTTGTTGACATGCACATAAGCATGCCCCAGCTAAATCACCCTTCAACCGCTATGATCACTATTTCCGCAACCAGTGAGGAAAAGCTTAAGAAGGCAATAGAGATCCTGAAGAACACTTGTAGAGAAAAGGATATAACTGTAATAGAGCCTTTGGAGTTGCAATGATAAAGATCGCAATCTTTGGATTTGGGGCTGTTGGGCAGGGAGTAGCTGAGGTTCTGCTGAATAAGAGGGATGCTCTAAGAAGGCTAATCGGGGATTTTAGGGTTGTGGCCATAACGGATTCTAAAGGAGGAATTGCCGACGAGAATGGAGTCGACTTATTGAAAGCCCTTGAGATAAAGAGAAAAAGGAAACGTCTGCCAGAAGGAATCACGACTTTGGATGTCATAAATTCTTTAGATTTTGACGTTTGCATCGAGGCTACGGTTACGAACATAGAGCATGGGGAGCCAGGGTTAACGCATATCAAGGAATGCCTGAAAAGGGGAGTAGATGTAATAACATCTAACAAGGGTCCTTTGGTTGTAGCCTACAGAGAACTTGCAGATTTGGCTGATAGAAAAGATGCAAAGCTGATGTTCGAAGCAACCGTAGGCGGAGCTATGCCAATAATAAAGTTGGTAAAGAACGACTTGGCTGGAAACGAGATCTATGCAATTAAAGGAATACTAAACGGAACCTGCAACTACATCCTTTCGAGGATGGAGAAAGAGAAGCTGTCATACGATCAGATATTGGCTGAAGCTAAAGAGCTTGGAATTGCCGAAGCGGATCCTACTTACGATGTCGAAGGAATCGATGCGGCAGCTAAGCTCGTTATAATTGCGAACTCTCTTATGGACATGGATGTAAAATTTGAGGATGTGGAAAGGATTGGGATTACAAATATAACGCCTGAAGCCTTCGAGGTTGCCATGGATAAGGGATACACGATCAGACTCATAGCGGAAGTCGATAAGGTCGAAAGGATTCTTAGGGTGTCTCCCCGTCTGATTCCGATACAACATCCGCTTGCAATAAGCGGAACGCTAAATGCCGCTTTGATTAAAACGGATTTAGCTGGAGACATAGTTGTTGTTGGAAAAGGAGCGGGAAGTAAAGAAACTGCAAGTGCGATAATTTCGGATTTAATCGAGCTATACAGGTGTTGAGCTTGATAAATGTTATCAAAGTTCTGATAACGCTTGCGGTCTTTATAAAAGCAAGCATCCACGATTTTAAGGAGAGAGAAGTTCCAGATGAGCTTTGGGTGTTCATGGTAATCTTAGGAGTTGTCTTGGATGTTATACAGTATTTTATCAATCCTTACAACATCTTAATCGCGATTCTCCAGTTTGTCATAATATTTGCTCTTGCAAACTTCATGTTCTACGTTGCTGGCTTTGGAGGTGCGGATGCCAAAGCGCTGATAGCTCTTTCGGTCATGTTTCCTATCTATCCAAAGATAGGGATGTTTCCTCTCCTCAACACAGGAATCGGCATCTTTGCATTCTCAGTTCTATCTAATTCGGTAATAGTAGCTCCCATTTTGGCGTTGATACTGTTCATTCGAAATTTGAAAGAGAAAGATGGCAAGTTAATCTACAGATTCATCGGATTTAGAGTTGATGCGGATAAAATTCCGAAGTTCTACAACCTGCTTGAATACGTCGATGAAAACTGGAACGTCGTTAGAGTTGTTAGAGGAGTTGAGCCGGATGAGTCGATGCTGAAAAGGTTGAAAGAAGCCAAAGAAAGAGGGATCGTCGATAGGGTTTGGGTTACTCCGGCTCTGCCTTTTTTGATCTTCATGACTGCTGGATTCGTCGTTGCCGTACTGTTAGGTGATCTTTTAGTTTGGTTTATCTTTAGATATCTATAATTGAATTTTTTATAATAGATGAAAGCAAATAGATGATAGTGAAAATTCCAGTCTGGAAAACCAAAAATTAAAAATACCCCTCAGTTCAATAATAGTGTGAGCCCGGGTAGCTCAGCCAGGGAGAGCGCGCGGCTGAAGACCGCGTAGTCCCCGGTTCAAATCCGGGTCCGGGCATATAATCTCTCTTCTCAGACCGCTTTCTATCAGAATTATCTCCTCTCTGAGCTTTATATCAAAGTAGGAATTCCTCAGCTTTCTGATTTTATCTAAAGAGTGAACTGTATCCTTCCGATATCACGTGAGAACACTCAAGATATGGAAAAATAATTATTCTATCAAATCAATCCTGAGATGTTCAGAGTAGCTAAGATATTTCTGCAAACTAAATTTACCCTTTTCGACACCATACTCCTCACTTAACGACCAAAACTGAGCAGTTTGAGTAATCCACTACTTTATCACCAGTTCCGCCCAAAAACCTCCTTTTGAAGGGATGCTTGGTTTCAACACCGAGAACGATCAAGTCGGCTTTAATTTCCTCCGCTTTCTTGACTATCTCTTCACTTGGCTTACCAAACTCAAGATGCGTCTGGATTGTAACACCGCTTTCTGCGGCAATTTTAGAGGCTTCGTTCAAAAACTTTTGATGATATTCTGCGGCTTTCTTTTTCTCTTCCTCGTATTCGTCACGTATTTTGGCAAATTCTGGAATTCTTGCAACTGTAATCACATGTAACTCGGAATTGCACAATTTTGCCATCTCTATAGCAACCTTCAAAGCCTTGTAAGACCCTTCGGAACCATTAAAAGCGGCAAGTATCTTCTTAAACATTTCCAGCACCTCCAGCAACGTAAATATAAATCAGAACTAAAAGCACTGTCAAGAATATATAAAATACGTAGATCCCCAATTTACCGTTCATCAGGTAACGTCTAAAAATGTCCGCAACATTTCGCGTAACTTCAGCGGAGTTAATGTATAATTTCTCAATGAAGTCACCCCACATAACTCTGCAGACTTCTTCCTTCGTATTATATAACCACCTTAAAGTAAGTCTCGGGATGTTAGAGTAAGCCAAAGAGTTGTAACTTTCACTTTCGCAACCTCCATTCCAAGGTTTTGTAAGTCTGTATTTTTTCCTCGTTAAGACGAACAGGAGAGACACAAAGGCGACCAGAAATACGAAGACGAAAGTAGGTGAGATCCCTCCGAAGCTCTTTCCTGAAAGGATTAGGTATCCGGGAGGAATGTTGAGTGCACCACTAATAAATTCGTCAGAACTAATTCCTGAGAGAAGTTTGACTACGGGTGAGTAGAATCGAAGGACTAATTGCGGTAGGGCGCCAAGCAGGACAACCGTAACTATTAGAACTATAATTCCAAAATCTGTAGCCTTTACTCTCTCTTCTTCCGCCTTCTGGAAACCGAAGGAGATTATTTTGCTCATGGTTATAGTGCTAATTCCTGCAGCTAAGGCTATTACAGCGCCAACGAGTAGCACCAGAATTCTGTATTCTACACTTGAGATTTCAAAGGACTGAAAGAGGGTTTCGAGTGCCATCCACTCTGAAACGAAGCCGGGGAATGGAGGGATTGCGGCCAGTGATAAGGCGGAGATGTAACCCCCAAGAACAGCAATTCTACTCAGTCTTGCTTTCTGGAGCCTTGCTAAATCTGAAGATGATTTTTCAACAAGACCTGCAACGAGAAAGAGCAAAGCCTTCGCTGTACTGTGTGAGAAGGCAAAGAATAGAGCCGAGATCAGGGAGAATGCAGCCAAAATTGTGTTGTTGTGCCATGTTGCAATTATGTAAGCTCCGATGAGTACAAAAATTATTCCATCGTTCTCGATTGTGCTATATGCTGGGAGCTCTTTGACTTTCTCTGAAGTGGCTGCAAAAAGTGCCCCTATTGCAGCAGTAATAGCTCCAAGGATCAAGATTATGACCGAGACCCAGATAGGAGGTGTAGCTATAGAGAGCATCCTGAAGATTCCATAAACACCCATTAGCGTTAACACAGCGCTGAGCAACGATGACATATTCGAGGGTGCTGCTGAGTGAGCCGGTGGAAGCCAGATGTGGAACGGAAATATTGCCATCTTAATACTAAAACCGAGTATGGCTATAAGCAGGATCCAGCTCAGCTCAGCTGAGTTTCTCCAGTCATTAAAGTGGATACTTCCGGTCGATGCAATACCCATAGCGAAGCTGAGAAGGATTAGAATCGTGCTTAGCTCACCAAAAGCTAAGAAGCTGTATGCAGCTCTGCCACTTTCCTTTCTCGCGGAGATTGCTAAGAAAGACGCTATAGTCATTCCTTCCCATCCCACGAGGAAAGTCAAGGCGTCCCTGCTCACAAGGATCAAAACCATCGACATAATTGCAAGTGCAAAGGATGCTGAAAGCCTGTTATCGTAGTGATCGTATCCTATCGAATATATACTTGCGGAGAACCAAACCAAAGACGAGATCAGCATGAAATATCTTGTTATAGGTTCAAGCTGGGCAGTCAGTGAGAGATAAATCAGCAGAGCACTACTGATTGCTGAAAGGATGTAGGATACCTTCTTAGACAGAAACGCTATGAGCGAAGCTACAATGAGGAGTATAAAACACGATAAAAGCAACATCATTTACTCAACCCCCCTCTTGCTTTCAAAAGCCCGTGTAGCAGGGCAATAGGCGGTGGCGGGCAACCGGGGATTTTTACATCGACTTCAACGTATCTTTCAAGTCCCCCCTTACCTTCTTCAAAAATCCCACCACTCAGCGCACATGTGCCCGCAGCTACGACAATCTTTGGTTCAGGCATAGCATCGTAAGCTTCAAGCAGTGCATCGATCATTCTGTCAGTTGGGTAGCCTATAACCAGTAACACATCTGCATGCCTGGGAGTAGGTGTGAAGAAGAAGCCGAGCCTGTGGAAGTCGTAGAAGGGGTTATTCAGCATTTCGAGCTCCATATTGCAGGCGTTACATGAGCCGACATCAACAACGAAAATGTGGATCGAGCGAGAAAAAGGTAAGGATTTTCGGACTTCTGCAAACTCAACATTTCTGCTTCTTTTGAATCCGTATTCCTCGCACTTCCCGCAAAATATACATTTGCTGACATCGATGGTGTCTGAGATTGCATTCGTTGGACAATATTTTCTTGCAGACTCTATATCCGCAACCTTAGGCATCGGTATTCCTATCTCCGGCACCTCGTCGTAACTCGGTCTTTTCTTGGGATATTTAGTGGTTAGAATACCTTTCTTTAAACCTCTCAGCACCCACCTCATAAAAGATCACCTATCCGCCTCAGCAAAACTTAAACCAAAGCTCTCAATTGCGAAGGGAAAATCAGTAAATATATTACCTCTAACTGCATGAGCAAAAGCAACGTAGTTTATCAGCGACGAGGGTCTTATCCCCACCCACTTTAAAATGTCATCTTTTGCCTCGACAACTACAAGCACATCACCTTGGGGTGCTTCTACTCTGCCGTAACGGAATCCGTCAGCTTTATTATCACTCTTGAGTGCCGTCTGTGGCATTTCGTTGGCAAGATGTCTGATAATCTCAATGGAGTTCCGGATTTCCTCGACTCTCACAACCATCCTCGCGAGCGAATCGCCGCTATGTTGCAAAGCAACACTAAAAGGCGTTTCTGAATAGAATGAGTCGAAGGTTCTTACGTCCCTTTCGACTCCAGATCCCTTAGCGGTAACTCCCACCGCATCCAACCGTAGAACATCATCTTTACTTAGCACAGCTGTGTTGTGGATTCTGTCTATAAATATCCTCGAATTGAGTAGTAAATCTATGAGTTCCTCAAATTCCTTTTCTATGTCATCCAACTTTCTTAGCAGAATGTCAGTGTCTATGTTCCTTCTAATTCCTCCTGGAATATTGAGGCCGAAGATGTAACGGTGTTTGAATAGCTTAGCGTTCAGTCTCAAAACTTCTTCAACTAATGCTGAGAAGTGAGATGTTGCGACCTTTTGCGAAGCTGCCATGGCAAGCCTCTGGATGACACGAAAGTGGTTGTAAAGTCTCTCCAGCTCCAGAGCGATGACTCTTATGTATTCAGCTCTGTCAGGTGTATTGTTTCCTTCTACTGCTTTACAGAGTGCAGTTGAATACGCTACAGAATTCGTTCCACACATTCTTTCGATCAAGAACACCGCTTCCTCTATTCTTCTACCTACCATTTTATCCTCAACGCCTCTGTACTTGTAACCAAGCTCAGGCACTACATTCAGAATCCTTTCGCCGTAGGTAAGTATTCTAAAAGCTCCAGCTTCCCACAAACCCGAAGTTACGGGACCGTAGTGTAACTCCACAACACCATTTGGACACTCCATAAGATAGGCATCCATATTACCGCAGAGAGCATAGTAAATTGGCCTGAGAGTTCCAAGATCAAATTCGGAGTTGTTTACGTAGGTAAACTGCGTTTTTCCACTATTGTAATCTGTCCAAATGTATATATCAAGCTCGTCCTTACGGAAGTAAGCGGTGAGAGTAAGTTTTTTATCCTTAGCCATTTCAGCCAGCTCGTATTCGCTGGTCTCTTTGATTGCTTCTTCAACATTACCGTGTATCATTTCAATATCACCCCCAAAACTCCAAAGCTTATTGCGAGGGCGATAAGGGCTGATAGCAACGGTATAGCTTCGGCGTAAAGCGGAAGTTTTCCGCCCTTACCGTAACCGAAGACCATCTTCGTGACGTGATAGTTCAGTGATAGAAAGGACAGAAGTATTGCTATAAGCAAAGTTATCGTGAGAGTTAGGTTTGAAAGGGAGTGTGAAATTATCACGAGTTCCGCTAAAAAGCTCGCAAAGGGCGGTGCACCTGTTACAGCTAAGGCACCCAGTATCAGCGCTATTCCTGTCAATCTAAAAGAGTTCAGAAGTCCACTAACTTCCCTAATTTTATCCGTTCCGTAAGTCGTTACC
Organism: Archaeoglobaceae archaeon; assembly: GCA_015523335.1. Lineage (GTDB taxonomy): Archaea > Halobacteriota > Archaeoglobi > Archaeoglobales > Archaeoglobaceae > WAKM01. Next base: position 29,368 of record WAKM01000047.1, read on the forward strand.
ACATTTCCACCAGCGTAAAAAAGACCGGCTTTTGCAAAGGTGTGAATGATAAGAAGTAGGAATGAGGCAAGCGTAGCTTCTTTTCCGAGTCCTAAACCAGCAGTGGCAATTCCCATGACATCCATACATGAGTAAGCAAAGAGCCTCATGATAAATTCCTGAGGGATCATTAGAATAGCCGCTATCAAAGCCGTTACAGCTCCAAAAAAGACAGTCATGTTGGCAGCAACGTGAGCGTTGCTGGCTATGGCTATGGAGAGAATCCTGTAGTATGTGAGAAAAGCCACTGGAAGCAGGGCTGCTGAGAGCATAGCGCTGATCGGCGGTGGAGCGCATCCATACGCATCGGGATGCCATGTGTGCATAGGAAACAGCCCGATCTTTGTCCCAAGGCCTATAAGAGCGAACGCTACAGCAACTAGGGCGGTGTAAGGCGGAAGTCTGATCTCATACCAGTTTAAAGTGTTTGACGATGAATATATTACGTCCAGTGATAACAGAGCAAAGCCAAGGCCTACTGAGGCAAGTATCATGTATCTCCAAGCAGCTTCTATACTCTCTATTCTCTTTTCCAGCGCTATTAAGAGAACGCTGACGATTGTCGTAGTTTCAAGTCCAATCCACATCAAACCGAGATTTGGCGTTAAAGACGTGAAGAACATCATCAGGGCAAATAGGTTTAGCAGAGGATAGTAATACCTCCTTTCAGAAGAAATATCACCCGTCCTTTTAACATAATATACTGAGTAAGCAGAGGAAAACATGTATACGAAGGCTACGAGAAAGACAACTATTGCCGAGTAGAGATCGACGTAAAATATTCCATCCGTGGCACTTCCACCTTTCACTGCTTCAATAAGTAGTAATACAGATACTCCAGCAGTTAGCATTGAGGATAGTAGAGTTATTGCCTCTCTGAACCTTTGGTATGGTAGCAACGATATAAAGGTGGCAAGCAACGGTGAAAGCAGTAATATCCACACTGCATTCTGCACATCCATCACCCCACAAGTTTCTCCAGCTCGACGTATCCGTATTCTTTCTCCGCAGCGAGAATTATGCCCACGAGAACTATGCCAAGCAGATCGAGAAGAACGCCAGCTTCAAACACCATCGGAAGATTCGTAAGGACGCTCACGTAAAGAAGAGCGTTCTCTTCGGATATATACCCTACAAGTTGTGCGAAAGCATTCTTCCTTGCTATCATTATAAGAAAGCTCAGGAGCAAAAGCACAATTGCAAGCACCCCACTCTTAACGTTTAAGATCGAATGAAGTGGTTGGTATAATACATAGCCAACAATTGCCAGCAGAATTCCCGCCAACGTTAAACTTGGAACTCTCGTCTCAACTTCCCTGTAATCCCAGATGGGATTGTTGCGTATGTCACGTCGTATTATCCAAGGTATCAGTAGCCCTCTTACCATCAGCGTTAGTATCGACAGTGCTATCAGTTCAATTGAATGCCTGAAAACTCCGAGAATCCCGATGAGAATTGCGAGCAATATCGACTGCAATGCAATAGAGTTTATCATCGGTTTTACGTAACTTTGGTTCAGAATCTCGAAAGTCACGAGGATTATTAGAATGCCCAAAAAGTCCACGAGCGTTTCGATCATATCACACACCTCCGAACAAGAAAAATGAAACGATCGCGAGGAGCGCGAGTGTGAAGGATATCGTCAGATAGTCTAGTATCTTGAAGAGCCTAATTTTAGCGAGAGTCTCCTCCACAATAACAAAGACGAATATCAAAACGATCATCTTTAGTAGCAATGTCACCACTCCTGTTGCAACAGAAATTGCCGAGTAATCCCTTGCAACACCCCACGGAAAGGCGAAGACGTTGAGAAAAACTGCCATGAGTATGAAGGACTTCATGTATGCCCCCCATTTAAGTAATGCGTACTGCGGACCCGAGTATTCCATCACTTTACCCTCGTCAATCATGCCGAACTCCATCAGTCCCTCGCTTTCGATGGGAATCTTTCCGGTTTCAAAGAGAAGCAGCATGAAGAAGGCCGCCACAATTAGAAGATGAGTCGGTGAAACTATCCATTTCATCTGTGTGGACAAGACTTTATTCGTAACGAAGGGGTTGTTGGTGGAAGTTACCAAGGCAACACCAAAGAAAACCATTATGAGTGTAGGCTCAGCGAGGGCTGCAAAGCTTATGGCTCTGCTTGCTCCAATTGCCGTGTAAAAGCTTCCAGTTCTTGTGACAGCTATCACCGACACGATCGCTGCGAGCGTAAACAGAAACGCCCCTCCAAGAAAGTCAACCATTGGTGCAAAGGGTAGCGGGTAACCTGCAACGATAGGGAGAACCATGGGCAGTATCAGATAGCACGAGAAGGCGATAATGGGGGCAAGATGAAAGATCGGAGAAGAAGTTGGGGCTACGACTTCCTTCCTCATGAACTTTATCAGGTCGTAGTATGGTTGGAAAATACTGACTCCTCTTCGCGACTCCACGATTGCCTCTGCTTTCTTGAGTATTCCTACCATCAAAGGAGATGCGAGAACTACTAGTCCAACTTGGATAGCATTGACCACTTGCGGATGCATTACGTCCACCTCCGAAAGATAGGCGTCATCAGCCCCCTTGTGGGACAGTTAGGGTGGACGCCATCACCCGTTGGGGGGTTATCTTTGAATTTTTGGATATATAAATTTTCTTAGGAATTTTATACTTGATGCAACCTTAAAAAAGTAAGGAACATCCAAGCAAATTGATCTTCCATACAGCAGATGTCGAGTCTGGGGTATTCATTCTATTCTGTTCGAATCCAATATCGACATGAGTTCCGACGTATCTATTTCGCCTATACCTATCGCCGAGTCTCCGGCGCCATACGATACTACGAGGCTGTCATCTACAAGCTGAGCACCGCATGGAAACACCGTGAAGGGTCTATCTCCGTAAACCTCGTAACTCTCTTTCGGTTCCATGATGTAATAGGGCGTAACGGCCGTTACTTCCGCGTTGTCGTTCATCAGTATCGCAAACACCCTATACACCTTCGTTTCAACGTCTACGCCGTGGAGCAAGAACAGATACTCACCGTCAATCTTAACGGGTGGAGTTCCCCAACCGATTTTGTCTTCGAACTCGGCATGTTCCAAAACGAGCGTCGTGTTCTTTACGCTTATGTCTCTGAACTCAGTGAAACTGAATATGTCATCTGGAACATCGCTGATAGCCAAGTAAAACCTTTCATCCCTCATATGCGGTCTGTGGAAGAGTTTCAGCCCGTCCTTCATCTTAACCAGAAATGCATCCTTATCGCTGATTAAGAATCCCCTCAGAGCTTCCGGCATTCTGAAGACGCAAAGTTTTCGCCAGCCTTCTTTATCAAGAATCGCGGTAACGGGTAGAGTTCTCTCCACCCTAATCGACGGATCGAAGTAGTTTACGGTTCTGCCGCTGTAGGTTATAAGCCATTTACCGTCTATCTCGTAAACCCTCGGGTCTTCAACGCCCCAAAGGTCGAATTTGTTATTCGGATAGAGTATTATCTCGGCAGTGTAATGGCACGTGAAGAGGTTGTTAAAAACGTCCTTTATAGGGACTCTAAACTCGGCGATGGCGCTTGCATACGTGAAGTAACCCAAGACTATCCTGCCGTAAACAATCAGCTCGTCTTCATCAACCATTATCGATGCGTTGAATATGGTAACGGGATTGTCTATCGGATACTTTTTGAGATGAACCTTGTTTGCAGTTATCACACCTCGCCTCTTTACTATGTCTACGGTTTTGTTTTCCCTTCTAACATCTGTTCTGCAGATCGATCTGAACATCCCCATCCCGAGTAAGATTCAACTTTAAAATATTTACGATTGTTGGTTATGATGATGGAAACATAATGAGCGTCCATTTTGTCGTATGTTGTCACGCCTGATCGGCCGATTCACTTTAACGAAAGTATTAAATGTTGACTTCTTACAGAGTTTTTGGTATGGCGAGAACTAAGAAAGTGAAGATGGCCGGAAGGTTCGGTCCAAGATACGGACTCAGAGTAAGGAGAATGATCATCAAGATCGAGGAGCTCCAAAGGCGGAAATACGTATGCAAGAGATGCGGAAAATTGGCTGTTAAGAGGGTCGGAACGGGCATATGGGAGTGCAAAGCCTGCGGATACAAGTTCGCCGGAGGTTGTTACGTCCCATCCGTTGCGACTAAGATCCTTGAGCAGATCGGCAGGTGAGGGGGTGTCCGAATTGGGCACCTACATCTGCTTGGTTTGCGGTGCTGAGGTTGACGTCGATTTGGAGAGAAATCTAATTCAATGCACCAAGTGCGGGAACAGGATCTTGATGAAACCCCGTCCACCGGCTTTGAAGAAGAGGGTTCCCGCGATCTGATTAGTTTTATTTGGTTGCTTTTTATTCGGAATTAGATCGCAACCGAAATATACCATTTCAAAACTTAGCCAATTATGGAAAAGATCAGGCTCGGAATGGTGGTAGCTGAGTTCAACAGGGACATAACTTATATGATGGAAATTCTTGCGAAGGAGCATGCCGAGTTTTTGGGTGCTGAAATAACCGACGTTATAAGGGTTCCCGGAGCCTTCGATGTTCCCATTGCCGTGAAGAGGATACTCGAGAAGGGCGATGTAGATGCGGTGGTTACCATCGGAAGCGTTATTGAAGGAGAGACGGAGCACGATGAGGTGGTAGCTCAGCATGCGGCGAGGAAGATCATGGATCTCAGCTTGGAATACGGCAAACCCGTAACCTTGGGCATAGCCGGTCCGGGTATGGGAAGATTAGCCGCGCAGGAAAGAGTCGATTACGCGAAGAGAGCGGTTGAGGCGGCCGTTAAGCTCGTTAAAAGGCTTAGAGAATATGACAAATCCAAAGAGAAAAAATAACTTTGTTAAAATATTTTAAATAATATATCTTACAAAAAGACAAAAT
>WAKM01000048.1 GCA_015523335.1 Archaeoglobaceae archaeon
CCCTTCACCTTATCCGTATCCATCTGAGCAGGACCTGGAATCCTTCTCGAAAAGGGGAAGGGTTCACATAATCATCGCTTACCCCTATACTATGAACAGCTGGAGAGCGTACAGCAGTTCCGGAGAACCGGTAACCGTGCGTGTTGTGGATTAGTGCCGCTGTAAAATACGAAGTGGGGCCGCCGAGATTTGAACTCGGGTCACCGGCTCCCAAAGCCGGGAGGATAACCAGGCTACCCTACGGCCCCTCGTTCTATTTTTGGAAGATTGCTTAAAAAATCTATCGCATGAGCATTTTAATAAAATCCCAACGAATATATACTTAATCTAAGCAAATTATTTTCAATGAAGTTCATTCAAGATCCGATCCACGGGCAACTTAGACTTGAAGACTGGCAGATTGCGATAATCGATACGCCGGAATTTCAGAGGCTTAGGAGGATAAGCCAGATCGGATTCGCGAACCTCGTTTACCCCGGAGCAAATCATACCAGATTTGAGCACTCCTTGGGAACGATGCATGTAGCGAGTCAATTAGTCAAAAAGATGGATGCCGATGAGGATGAGAAGAGGGAGATCGTGGTATCGGCCCTTTTGCATGACATCGGACACGCACCCTTTTCCCACTGTAGCGAAGCTATCTTGAGCAGGTATCTCAAAATAGCTCACGAGGATGTCGAAAGAATTCTGAAGAGGGGCGAAATCAGGGATGTTCTAAACGAGCTCGGATTCAGAATTGGCAGAATAGTTAAGCACATCAAGGGACAGTCGGAATGCAACATAGTCAGCGGGGATATCGATGCGGATAGGATGGATTACTTGGTTAGGGATTCATACTACACCGGCGTTGCCTACGGAGTCTTCGACATCTCACGACTTCTGAATAAGATTACGTTCGAAGGGAAAAAGATGGTTATCGAAGCCGGCGGACTTAAGGCGGCGGAATCTCTTCTGATATCGAGGTATATGATGTATCCCACCGTTTACTTCCACCACGTCTGCAGAATTGCCAGAAAGATGTTTGAAAGAGCTGTTGAGTTCTGCATAGAAAACGGATACCTAAAACCCGAGGATTTGCTCGGAATGGACGACTACGATATCGTTGTTTTTCTGAGAAATATCGATGGTTATCCCTCTGAAATGATGAGGCTTATAGATTCGAGGAAGCTCTTTAAGAGAGCGATATACGTCGGAATCGACAAGATAAATATTACTGAAGTTCAGAGGATAAATCCGAAGAGGGCTGAAGCTGAAATCGCTGAGATGGCTGGAGTTGATGTGAGGAACGTCATAGTGGACATACCCCCAATCGAAGAGGCAAAGGAATTCAAAGCCATTGTTCGAATAGAAAACGAACTTAAGAGTTTGGAGGATGTTTCGTCTCTCGTTAGGGCTCTTAAGATAGCTGAGAGAGATGTTTGGAGGATGGGTGTATATACCAAGAAGGAGTTCGTTGAAAACGTTAAAAAAGCGGCTCTAAGGTTCTTCAACATAGAAAGAACGCCGAAGCAGAAGAAGTTGGACGAACTGTTTTAATCGAACGTGATAAATAGCAAAATTTAAAAATATTTATTACGACAAATCTGTATGAATCTGTTAAACACTCTGTTCAGCATCTTTACCAAAAATCTCGTCAGCATACCGATTCTTCAGCCAGTAATTGCCAAGCTACTTAAGATTCCAGTGATTAAATATATCGTTGCCTTGATTTTATGGAGACCGGCTTTCGCCATTCTGATCTTTCCCGGACTCCTTGGCTTGATGCTTGCACTGCTGATAATAATATGGTTCGAAAGAAAGTTAACCGCCAAAGTTCAGTGGAGATATGGGCCCCTCGATGTCTCTCGTCCAATTGGAGGTATAATCCAGCCCCTTGCGGACGGTATGAGATACTTCTTCCAAGAGGTGATTATACACAGAGACGCTCACAAGGCATACTTCATACAGTTTCCGATTCTCTCGTTCATTCCCGCTTTACTGCCGATCTTGGTAATCCCAGCCGGAGCGATAGTTGCGATAAGAACACCTTATGCCGTTCCGTTCATCGTAGCAGTTATCGCTTTGATTCCCGTAATAATCTTGGGCATCGGTTGGGCTACCAACAGCAGATTTGCGTATATAGGAACGGTTAGAGAGGCTTTCATGTATTTCGCATACGAGATACCGTTCATAATAGCCGTGCTGGCTATGGTTCTGACGTATGGCTCAACGGATCTTTACACGATCGTTCAGAAGCAGACGATTCCTGGTGCAATTCTTAATCCGCTTGCATGCTTGGTGTTCTTCATCGCAGTTGCCATGGCTACCTCAAGGTTCCCGTTCGAGATTCCCGAAGCTGATCAGGAGATTGCATTCGGACCGTTCGTCGAATACAGCGGTATCATGTTCGGTATCGTTATGACGCTGGCATACGAAAAACTCTATCTGCTGTGCCTGCTGTTCTCACTGCTGTTCTTGGGCGGCTGGAACGGACCGATGATTCCTGCTTTGGGCGATCTAATGCCGGTAATATACCTATTCGTCAAGACGCTCGTTCTCATGGGAATCTTCGTGTTCTTCAGATCGGTGTATCCGAGAATCAGGCTTGATCAGGCATTGAAGTTCAGCTGGAGCCATCTGCTTTCGATCTCAATCGTATCGCTCGCTTTGGGTGTTGCTCTTAGAGTTGCGGGGGTGATGTGATTGCCGTTTAAGATTGAACTTCCGAGCATGAAAATAGTTGATCAGATTAAGGGTCATCTAATAGCTATAAAAACGGGTTTGGAGGAGGTCTTCGCACCCAATAGGATGACCATCCAGTATCCCAGAGAGAGGAGAAAGTATCCGGACAACTTCAGAGGTTTGATAAGGTTCGATCCGACTAAGTGCATAAGTTGCTTCCAGTGTGCGTTCATATGTCCAGCCAATGCGATTCAGATGAAGTTGGCACCGAATGGAAAGTATTACCCATGTGTTGATTATGCGAAATGTATATTCTGCCATTTCTGTGTGGATACTTGCTCCAGAGGGGCTATGCATGCCTCCAAGTTCCACGATATCGCATATAAGAGTCTGGATGAGATGCTAACGCCGACTGAAAAGCTCATCGAGAAGCCAGACATGAAGATCGGAGACGTTGAAGCTGTGGTCGAATTCGTCGAGAAGGATGGAAAGATCAGGATAAAGAGAAAGCATACGCTTTACCTTGAGGTGTTCCCGGAGGAGGGCAAGATAGAGCTCGTTAAGCATCGTGTTGAGGAATGATAATTTCCGGTAAATTTTTTTATAAAAATAATATCGTTGAAGGTTGCATAGTTGTGGAAGACGGCGTTATCGTCGATATTTGCAAGGATGTTCGTTCAGACGATAAATTTGAAGTTTCTAAGGGTTTGATTCTTCCAGCCGGATTGGATGTTCATGTTCACTTTAGGGATTTCGAAGAGAGCTACAAAGAAACGATAGAATCCGGTTCCCTTTCCGCATTGCACGGTGGAATATGCTTGGTGGTCGATCAGCCGAATACGAAACCTCCCGTGGTTGATGAAAAAAATTATCTAAAGAGAATTGAGAAAGCCAGTAAAACTTCGTATGTCGATTATTCTCTGAATTTGGGTTTGACGGAGGAAAATTCGAGCAAGATCGAAAAGATAATCGAGAAAATCGAGCGAAACGTCGGGATTCCTGCTATTGGCGAAGTTTTCCTTCAGCACAAGACTATGCAGGTCAGCTACGAAACCCTCAAATCTGTTAGGGATCGTATTAAAAAATTAATAACAGTTCATGCGGAAGATGCGGAACTAATTCGGGACGAATCCGTAAGGCCGAAGGAAGCTGAAATAGTAGCCGTTAGGAGATGCGTCGAGATGGGGAAGTTCTACTTCTGTCACATCTCAACTCTGGAAGCTTTGGAGATAATTTACCGCAGATCATTTGCCGAGGTTACGCCCCATCACCTTCTGCTTTCCGAGAGGAAGGTAAAGTTTGAAAGGGTGAATCCTCCTTTGAGATCCGAGCGGGATAGGATCGAGCTTTTGAGGAACATCGATAAGGTTGATGTTATTGCATCCGACCATGCACCTCATACGGTTGAGGATAAGAAGAACGGTGCACCGGGCTTTCCCGGAGTGGAGACTATGTATCCGCTGATACTGAACTTGGTTAAAAAGGGTATCATCGAACTTAAGACGGTAGTTGAGAAGATCGTAGTAAATCCGGCTAAGATCTTCGGATTCGATATGTATTCTGGAATAGAAGTCGGAAATTATGCTAATTTAGCTGTTTTCGATTTTTCCGAGGTGAGAAAAATTAGAGCGGAAGATCTGCATTCGAAAGCCGAGTGGACGCCTTATGAGGGCTTTGAGGCTATATTTCCGAAGGCAGTGTTTGTAAGGGGCGTTAGGGCTTTGGATTGCGGGGAAGTGTTGGTAGATAGGGGATTCGGAACGTTAGCAACGAGATCACATATGCAGTATGAACACTAAAACTGCATAGCCGACGAAGAATATCAAGCCGAAGCATAGAGCGTAAACGGGCAATCTCTGTTTTTCGATGTAATACAGAAGAATGAGTGAAATTATCGTAGTTGCGATAACGCTCATGTAGGCGTGGTCGTCCAAAACCCACGAAGTCAACAGCAAACCCAAGCCCGGGTAGAAGGTCGAATAAAGAATTTTTTCACCCACCAAAGCCCCTATGCTCAACGTGTCTTTTCCTCTGTAACTCCAGATAAGTGCGCTTACCGTTTCTGGTATCGCAGTTGCCGCTGGAACTATAACGAGAGCCAAACCCATTTCGCTCATTCCGGTATGCAGTGCCAATTCCTTTACAGACTCGACGAGCTTTTCGGAGCCTATGTAAAGCAGTATTAGGGAGCACAAAGACTGAATTACTATGCTGATCGTTGGATACGGAATTATCCTGCAGATGTAGAGATCGTCGGCTTCTTCGATGACCTCTGCGAGCTTCCTCTTATACATCATCCAAACGTAGTAGAAGTATGATGCCAAAAAGATCAGACCGAAGAGTTTGTGAAAACCGACTATCGAAGGCACGATCGTAAGGGGAAAAAAGATCGTAACGAACGCGTAAGGTATAATCAGAGACCTATCCACCTTGAAAGTCAGGTTATCCCTTTTCTTCAGTAGATAACCGATTACCGCCGCCACTCCAACCAAACCGTATGAAAGACTCGAAGCCATGAACGGCTGACCGAATATCGTTCCTATCCCTATGCTTTCCTCTTTCGCGATGAAGACAGCAACCAAGAACACGACCATTTCGGGGAATGAAGTAAATAGGGGAGAAATTATGGCTCCTATGAATGAAGAACCCAAGGAGAATCTACAACCGACGTATTCGACCGTATTGACGAATAGCATCGCGGCTAAAAACACTATCACTATACTGCTTAGCAGAGATACCACCGTCTCGATCACTGTGTTTGCGATTTGGGAAATTAAGATAAATCACTTTCGTTATTTTAATTTATGAGATTGTTCGGCAGAAAACTCGGTAGCGTTCAGGTTGAGGTTTCAACGCACTGCCAACTGAACTGTTTGATGTGCCCTAAGAGTATATTTCGAAAAGATTGGATACACGAGCACATGGATTTGGATACCTTTAGAAACGTTCCTTTCAAGCTCTTTAGATATGCTCACCTTCAAGGATGGGGCGAACCGCTACTCAATCCGAACATAGTCGAGATGATCGAGATCGCGAAAAGGGAAGGTTGCTCGGTGGGGATTACGACTAACGGCGTCCTTCTTCAAGAATTCGCGAGAGAATTGGCTAACGCGGGGATAGATCTGGTTGCGGTATCTATCGCAAGTCCAAAACTCGAAGAGCATAGAAAAATTAGGGGATGCGACTTATACGAAATTCTTGAGGGGATTCGGTTGCTGTCGGAATACGGAATCCCAAAAATCGTCGTTACGACTATAATGATGAAGAACACCGTCAAAAATTTATCCGAACTGATTAAAATTGCGAAAGAATACGGAGCTAGTGAGGTTATAGCGAATAATTTGGATTACGTTCCATCAAAAGATTTGGAAGAACTCAAGGTCTTTTCACATGAAGACGATCGAGAACTAACGAGAATTTTGGAAGATGCCAAAAAAGTGGCAAAAAATTCGGGAGTGAACGTAGTAGTGAAACCCGTAAAGCTTGAGGAATGTTTGGTATGCGCGGAAAATCCGATTAAAAATTGCTTGGTTACTGTTGACGGACGTATTGCACCGTGCGTTTACCTTCACCTCCCGACAAAATCCGATGTAATAAGAAGGGTGTTCCTCGGTAGGGAGATCACAATTCCCAAAGTATATTTCGGAAATCTGAAAGAAACGGAGTTTAAGAAAATATGGAACGGGAGAAAGTGTAAGGAATTTCGAAACGTGTTCGTAAGGAGGCTGTTGGTAGTTCCGGGATTCGACTTCGAAATACCCGAGTTACCCGAAGTGTGTAAGACCTGCTACAAAGCGTATTCCGTTTGAAGATTTCTGTAACCTATCTGTGCAAGTGTCCGGTCCACGTGTCACCGCAATATTTAAAGGAGTTCGCCTTATAAATAGGGCTGAGGAGGTATGATGAGCGAATGGAGGGTAACGATCGCGGTAATCGTATGCGGCATTCTGGCTTACCTGATGAGCGTTTTTTACCCACCGCTCGACGCATTGTTTCTCGCCCTCATTTTTGGAATATTTGCGAACGGCTTCTTTAGTGAGGATTGCAAGAGATACGCTGGAAAGGTTTTGTCCGTAACCCTGCCGATCGGTATCGCCATGTATGGTGCCAACATAAGGTTGAGCAGAGGTATACCCCACGGTCTCGTCGTAATTGCGATACTGTCCGCTTTCCTGCTGTGGGTCTCCGTATACTTCTTCAGCAGTAAAATATTTAATTTAAATAAAAGATTATCTTTTTTATTAGCTTGCGGATCCGCCATATGCGGAGCCTCTGCAATAGCCATAGTTGCTTCGCTCGTTAAACCAAAAAAAGAGGAGTTTTCAACTGCGATAATCGTCATAACGATTGTGGGATTAACCGGAGCTTTGGTGTTACCATACCTGTCTCACGTTTTTTCCATACCTTTAAATAGATACGCTTTCCTTTGCGGTGCAACCCTACATCAAGCCGGTCTCGTTGAAATTGCTACCAAGCCGTTCGGCGGTGATGTTGTTAAGAACGCGCTTGAGGTTAAGGGTGTTAGGATAGCCCTCATAGCTATAATTGCGTTCTTGGCTTCCATATACTACTCCGAACACAGATATTACGTTCCGTGGTATATAGCGGCTTTTCTCGTGTTATCTTATTTCTCCAGCTACATACTGCCGGATGACGTTTTAAACATACTCAGACCGATTTCCACGATAGCGTTCTCGATTACTTTAGCCTCCGTAGGTTTCTCTGTTAGTTTGAAGGACATACAACGCATGAGATTTGATCCGCTTATAGCGGCTTACGCTGGATGGGTGTGTGCGTTTGCCGTTGTATTCCTGATGGTGATAGTATGGGGTCCATATTCCTGAGGATCGTCGTTGCTTCCCTGATAATATCGGTTATAACGATCGCCCTGTATTCCGTGATACAGTATCTACCGTCCGATTACGCCTTGGCATACAACCTATACGTTTTAATAATAATCTTGGGTATCTCCGTATTTCTCGCGGGTAGTATAACCGATCCTCTGGAAAGGCTGAGAGTAGGTTTCGATCATCTGCTGAACGGAAAGTTCGTTCAAGTGAATATAAACACCAGAGACGAGTTCGAAGACGTTGCGAACTTCTTCAACAAAGTAGCGAGGGAATTGATCGAAAGAGAGCGAGTCTTAATAGAAACCGAGCGTAAGTATAGAAATTTAGTCGAAAATTTAAACGATTGGGTGTTCGAAACCGATGGAAGCCTGAACATAACCTTCACGAACGCAAAGGCTTACGATATATTCGGCGAAGTAAAGATAATAGGAACTAATTTAAAAAAGCTCGTAAGCGAAACGCCCGATCCGAACGGAAAATCTCTAAGTTTCGAAGCACGGATCGCTGACAGAATTTTCGAATTCAATTTAAATCCTTTGCACGAAAACGGCAGATTCGTGGGTTACATAGGGATCGGCAGGGATATTACGGACAAGAAGAAAGCTGAAGAGAGAATGGCGCACCTTGCGGCGATAACCGAACATACGATAGATGCCATCGTGTCCTTGGACGTCGATGGTAATATCGTATCTTGGAACAGAGGAGCGGAGGCGATGTTTGGATACACTGCAAAGGAGATGATCGGTAAGCCCTTCACGGTTTTGATGCCGGAGAACATGCGTGAACTTTGCAGAGAGAACTTCAGAAAGGCTGTGATTGAAGGTCACGCAAGGGATATAGAGTCGATAAGGCTGACTAAAGACGGTAGGAGGATAGTTGTGGATCAGACTCTAACCGCCATCTACAACTCAAACGGAGAGCTAACTGGATTCGTAGCGATAATGAGGGACATCACGGAAAAGAAAAAGAGCGAGGAAAAATTGAGGAAAGCGTATGAAGAACTCGAAAGGAAGACGTCCGAGCTCAGATACTTGGCTAACATAGTCGAAAATTCGCAGGATGCCATATATTCGATAGACCTTAACGGTAAGATAACGAGCTGGAATAAGGGTGCCGAGAATCTTTTCGGCTGGAAGAAACACGAGGCTATAGGTATGGATTCAAAAGAGCTATTACCGGAAGGTCTACGGAGCGAAACCGAACACATCCTTCAAAAGATAAGGAGCAACCTGCAGAGCATATCCTTCGACGGGAAGAGGAGGTGCAAGGACGGAAGGATAATAGACGTCGAAGTGACAGTTTCGCCGATTATCGAGAACGGTCGGTTGTCGGGAATTTCCGTAATAGCCAGAGACGCCACTCATAAGGTTAGGTCTGAGATGGAGATGATCAGAAGGATGCTTAAATACAGGGTTGACATCGGTCGGTTGTATCTTACCGATAGCATGGATGTAGCTCTGGAAGTTTTAGCCGATATGACGAAAATGGGGTTCAAGGGAACTATTATAACGAGGAAGTTGCCGGAGGATGTCGGGGTTACGAACTGCAGGGTGCTGTGGTTATCGGAAAGAAAGAGTAAGGATTCGATTCCGCCAGATGTTGATGTAATCGAGGATGTGCTGTCCAACCTTCCGGAGAAGAACAACGTTGTCATTCTTGAGCTCGACTACTTGATAACGAAGGTCGACTTCGATTCCCTCCTATCTCTGATTCAAAGATTAAGGGAGGACTTTTACATATTGAGGAGGGGGGTTCTTATACTCGTTGCTAAACCCGATGTGTTCGACGGTAGGCGGTATTCCCTACTACGAATCGAATGTGAACCTTTGCAGAGGAAGGAGGTCAAACTGCAACCCGAACTGTATGAACTGCTGAGGTTCGTTTACATGAAAAACAGAGTCGGCGAAAGACCGTCCATAAAGGACACTATGGATGAACTCGGACTGTCAAGAAACACCGTAAAGAGGAGGGTCAAGCTTTTAAAAAGTAGAGGTCTTATTAATCTGGTAAAATACGGTCGATCTAAAGTTTTAGAGATAACGGAGGAAGGTAAAGCAATATTCGAGTAACTAAATAAAATTTTATTATAAGTTGACACAATATGACAATTTTCGGGTCAACATCGATAAGTTTTCTGTCATTTTCTAAATAAATATTGAGGTGTTAAATCATGGCTGAAGGGGGTGAAGAGAAAGTAGAAGTAGTCAGGGGATGGCAAACGCTATGGAAGACAGAGGATTGGTGGGCAGTATGGATGGCGTTCATTGTCATAGGAATAGCGCTATACTGCTACTACACGAAGAACATAAACTTCCTAAAACTCTTAGCCGTCTCAGCGCCGGGTAAATGGACTGAATGGGGGCAAGTGGTCGATTACTTCTCCAAGAACTGGCTCGGTTACATCATAAACTACCTGTTTTGGGCAGTGGTGTTTACAATAAGCAGTAAAATCTTGGGATTCAGAGTGAAGACTTTTCTGCCGTCGTTTACATTCGTTTACGTTGTTTCAGTTATAATATTCGTTGTTGCGGCAAACAAGTGGGTTCACAACTACAACTTGGAGCCGCCGATCCTCGCCGTCATCCTCGGATTGATTCTCAGCAACGTCTTCAGATTCCCCAAGTGGATGGACGACGGTTTTAGAGTTGAATACTATATAAAGACCGGTATCGTTTTGCTGGGTGCGACGTTGCCGTTCACGTTGATATACATGGCTGGTCCTTACGTCATAGCACAGGCGGCAACTGTTGCGATAACGGCTTTCTTGGTCGTCTTCTACGTCGGGCAGTATCTCGGCATAGACAAGAGAACTTCCGCGGTTCTCGGTGCCGGGTGTGCTGTCTGTGGAGTTTCGGCATCGATCGCAATGGCCGCTGCCGTAAGGGCTAAGAAAGAGGACTACGTTTTCGGAATAGCCGCTGTTATCGTTGCGGCTATAATCGCCATATTCCTTCTGCCAATGATAGCCATGAGCATACAGATGCATCCCGGTGAAGCCGGAGCTTGGATCGGAACTTCGGAATTCGCTGACGCTGCGGGTTTCGCCGCGGCGGAGTGGTATGGTGAATGGTATGCAACACACGTAGCTCCGACCATTACTATCGGCAACATAGCCGCAGACGCTCACGAGCTTACGATATGGGCGTATACGTTGATGAAAGTCATAGGTAGAGACATCTGGATAGGGCTTTGGGCGTTCGTTATGGCGATCGTTGCAACGACGAGATGGGAGGTAGAGGAATCGGGAGCAAGACCTTCTGCAATGGAGATCTGGTGGAGATTCCCGAAGTTCGTCATCGGATTCCTGCTTGCATCGTTCGTAATGACCCTGATAACGATGAGCGCCAGTCCATACGAATACATGCACTACATGAAACCGAACCTGATAGGGCCCATAAAGACGATGAGGACGTGGACGTTCATATTCACGTTCTTCAGCATCGGTATGACCACGAGGTTCAGGGAGTTCATGAAGTTCGGTGCGAGACCTTGGGCCGCGTTCTTCATAGGTGCTACTATCGTAATAATACTCGGATTCATACTCAGCGTCTACGTGTTCGGACCCATAGCTTGGCAGAAGCTACCGCTGTGGGCACCAAGAGTTTAAATTCCATTTTTTTTATTGTGATCTCTATGTGGTCTTACAGATTCGACAATCCGATACTCTGCTCATCATATGACGGGCATTTCATCGCTTTCGGTTGCGAGAGCGGTTGGATTTTCCTCTTCGATTCCAGCGGACTGAGATGGTCGAAGAAGCTGATCGGCACATATTACAGGGGTCCTTTTAACGACGTCAACGTAACTGCGGTTGATGTCCGCGATGGATATGTTGCGGTCGGGACGGATTTCGTTGATGGCAAGGTGTATGTATTCGATTTAAACGGAAGAGAGATTTGGAAGAGGCAGAGAATTTCGATTTTAAGTTGTTGGGAAAGACCCGACGATGTTAAGTTTGTTCGACTTTCCGAAGAAGAGTTGGCTGTCGTTTCTGGTTTTATGAACGATAAGGTATCGGTATTCAGCTTGGACGGTGAAGAAGTATATCGCGAGGATTTCGGCGATTTCGTAACCGGCATGGATTTCGGCGACATCTTAGCGGTTGGAACCGGTAGTAGATCGGTGGTGGTCTATCCAAAGAGAAGGGAGTTCAAATTTAAGTCTAAGGGGGTTTTGGTCGTAGATGATTGGGCGGTATTCTTTAACGATAACGGGATCTTATGCACCCTCGGTTGGTCGATAAGAGCGGAATCTCCGATAGTTTCTGCAAATAGCGATTACGTTGCCTTTGCTTCGTCGAACAGGGTTAACGTATGCAATCTGGACGGTAAAATCGTTAAAACATTTGATCTCAAAAACGTCGTTTTCGATCTCAAGCTGTTGGATGATTCAGTTGCTATCGCGACGTCCGACGGCATTTATATAAACGATGAGAAGGTTTACGGCGGAAAAGTATATAAGCTGTGTGATTCTGGCGTGCTTGTCGGGAACGAAAAAAGTTTGAGTTATTTAGAGCTATGGTAAGGGTAAAATTGTTCGCAAATCTTAGGGAAATCGTCGGCGAAGGCGAGATCGTAATAAGAGCCGATACGATCGATGACCTTTTTAGGAAGCTGGTTGAGATGTATCCCGAAATTCGATCGCACTTGAGTCGTGTTACTGTCGTTGTAAACTGTAGTAAGGTTGACGATTTGAATCGGAAGTTAAACGATGATGACGTCGTCGCTTTGCTACCGCCTTTCAGTGGTGGTTGAACTTTTCGGAATTATAAATCGTTAAAATAGCAAAAATAGCAAATTTTAAATATTTTGTAGCGGTTGCATTGTTGATTATTATTAACAACAATAAATCAAAGGTGATAGACATGGAGAAAACAGAGATTCTTGAAAAAATTAAGGAAGCTGAAAGGAAGGTTGAAGAGGACATCAAGAAAGCCGAGGAGGAGAAGAAGAGGATCATCAACGAGGCTAAAATGAAGGCAAGGCAAATCATCGAAGATGCCGAAAAGGAGGCTGAGAAGATCAAAGCCGAGATAATAGAGAAGGCTAAAGCCGAAATTGAAAAGGAGAAGCAGGAGATAAGGAACTCCCTCAGTAAGGAGATTTCCGAGGTTGAGTCGAAGGGTAAAGCGAATTTGCAAAACGCTGTTGAATTTTTATATAAAGAATTTATAGGGATGATCGAGTATGCTTAAGCCGGAAAGGATGGTTAAGGTCTCGGTAGTGGGACCTAAAGATCACTTCGAAACTGTATCCGAGATTCTCTATCGGCTCAACCTCATACACATCGAGGATCCAGTTGAGGATGAATACTTCAAACTCGGTGAACCGTTCGAGAAGGCTGGGATAATTTCCAAGAGCTTGGTTCAGTTGAGAAGCATTCTTTCATACCTCAAACTCGATCCAGAGAAGTTCGTTCCGAAAAGGAAGTATAGGGAGGAAGAGATCAAAGCCGAACTCGATAGAAAGCTTGGGGAATATCGAACCGAGATCGGTGCTAAGATCGACAAGATAAAGGAGCTTCAGGAAAAGATAAAAGCGCTCGAGGATGAACTTAAGGTCATAGAACCTTTGAAGGCTTTGGGTATTCCGCCCAAATTGCTTAAGGGTTACAAAACGATCAGAGCTTTCGTCGGATTTATAAAAGCCGATCCTTCGCCGAAGATTCAAAGCATAACATCAGACTACGAGGTCTTTCTGAAAGATTATGGTAAGGAGTATGTCGTTGCCGTTTTCGTAAGGGTTGAGCACGCCGAAGATGTTTACAGGGTTCTTCAGGAGTTGGGCTTCAGAGAAGTAACTGTTCCGGATATTGAGGACTACGATTCGAGAATAGCCGAAATAAACTCCGAAATATCAAGGCTTAAAGATGAGATCTCAACGCTTGAGAAGGAGATCGAAGATCTCAAAGCGAGAGAAGCAGAGCTGATGCTCGCAATTGAAGAGTATCTTAGCATGGAACTGGAGAAGTCGGAGCTTCCTTTGAAGTCGCTCGTTTCGAAATACGCGTTCGTCATAGTCGGCTACATTCCAGCGAAGAGCTTCGACGAGTTCAAGTCTACAGTTGAGTCTGAAACGAACGGTAAGGTTACTGTTGAGAAGCTCGAGGACAAGGAATTCGAACCGCCGACAAAACTTACGAATCCGCCAGGTGTTAGAAACTTCGAGATCCTAACGCTGACCTACACCACACCCAAATACCACGAGATCGATCCCACTGCAATAATGGCGATATTCTTCCCGCTGTTCTTCGGAGCCATGCTCGGCGACATTGGTTACGGTGCGATCATCGCCGCTCTTTGTCTGTTCCTTAAGAGGATCTTCAAGACCGAAGGTTGGCAGAAGCTACTCAACATAGGCTTGTATTCTGGTATCGTATCGGTGTTCTTCGGTTTCATATACGGTGAATGTTTCGGACCGTTTGTGTCTGTAGAAGAGGGTAAAATAGAGTTCTTCAAGCACTTCCTGTGGCCTGTTCTTCATGCTATCGGTATTAACCAGTTCGAGCCCGCTTTTGATAGAGTTTCTCCAATGGGTATCAAGGTTCTGCTGTTCGTAACTATCGTCGTCGGTATCTTCAAGATCCTCTGGGGCTTCGCACTCGGCTTCTACACCGTGCTAAAGGAGCACGGCTTCAAGGAGGCTATGCTTGAGAAGGGTTCGTGGATACTTGGAGTCTTGGGTCTGGCTTGCATAATCTTTGGATTTGCATACAACTTGGGTGTGTTCCACTACTTCTTCGGAATCGGGCCAACAGAAGGAAGTGGAATACCGCCGTTGCCATTGCCGGGGGTCGTGAAGGGATGGCAACAGGGGTTGAACGTGTTCTACTTGGCTGCTCTGCCGCTGATACTCGTGTGGTTCGTTCTCTTCATAATGGCTGAAGTTCCAAAGATGGGTGCGATGGGTGTCATACTTGCAGTCGAGTTGCTGACGTGGTTCGGTCAGATCGTCAGCTACGCCAGAATTCTGGCTATAGGTCTATCCTCAGTCTACATAGCCTTCGTTATGAACTTCATAGGTGTTGGACTCATCGACCCACAGGGAATGTGTATACCAGTGCTTGGAGTCATAGTGCTGATCATTGGTCACTTGATAAATCTAATACTCGGTGTCCTCGATCCCGGCTTACAGTCCTTGAGATTGCACTATGTAGAGTTCTTCACGAAGTTCCTTGAGGGTGGTGGAGTGTTGTATAAGCCGTTTGGTAGAATAAAGAAGTTTTTGGAGTAAAGGAGGTGGTGTGAATGGCGGAAGAAGCGATTGCGAGGGGTTTGATTGCGGTTGGTGCTGGTTTAGCTGTAGGATTGGCTGGAATTGGAGCTGGACTTGGTGAGAGTGGAATTGGAGCTGCTGCCGTAGGAGCGACTGCAGAGGACAGAGGA
>WAKM01000049.1 GCA_015523335.1 Archaeoglobaceae archaeon
TCGGGCATATCTCAACGCAAGTCCCGCATTCAGTGCATATATCCGCATCGACGTGAGCAATGTCGTTAAGTTCTATCGCTCCAACCGGGCATTCGTCAACGCATTCTCCACATCCGTCGCATTTGTCCTCATCAACGACAGCTGGCATAGCTGTAGATTGTAGGAGCATATAATAACGTTTGCGTAAAAGCAAAAATTCAATAAGTGATGAGTCGACATTCTTAGGATGCCAGCGACGATAGTTGTGGGTGGATTTTGGGGAGACGAAGGAAAGGGAAAGATCATCGCACACGTTGCCCACTCAGATAAGCCGGTGATAATTGCGAGAGGAGGAGTTGGTCCAAACGCCGGGCATACGGTTGAGATCGAAGGTAAGAAGTATGGAGTGAGGATGATCCCATCGGGCTTCGTCTATAAGGATGCGAAACTTCTTATCGGTGCCGGTGTTTTGGTGGATCCGCGCGTGTTCCTTAAAGAAGTAGAGCTTTTGGGCGTTGCAGATAGGGCGAGAGTCGATTATAGGTGTGCGATAATTGAGGAGAAGCACATTCAAGCCGATAGGGGAGATGAGCATCTGAGCAAGAAGATAGGAACTACTGGCACTGGTTGCGGGCCGGCTAACGTCGATAGGGTTAAAAGGGTTGCGAAGCAGGCTAAGGACATTCCGGAATTGGAGCCGTTCTTAACGGATGTTCCGCTTGAGATAAATACTGCGTTAGATAACGATCAGTTTGTGCTTGTAGAAGGTTCACAGGGTTTCGGTTTAAGCCTGTATTACGGAACATATCCATACGTGACGTCCAAAGACACGACAGCATCGTCGATAGCGGCGGATGTGGGAATAGGGCCGACGAGGGTGGATGAGGTGATTGTGGTCTTCAAGTGCTTCCCGACGAGAGTTGGGGCTGGACCTTTCCCAACTGAAATGCCGCAGGAAGAGGCTGAGAAATTGGGAATAGTAGAGTATGGCACAGTAACCGGAAGAAGAAGGAGGATAGGTTACTGGGACGGAAAGATGGCGAGATACGCAGCTATGATAAACGGAGCTACTCAGGCGGCGCTAACTGGGATAGACAAACTTGATAAGGAGTGCTACGGAGTAACGGAATGGGAAAAACTCACACCTAAGGCTAAGGAGTTCATAGAGAAGGTTGAGGACGACATAAAGGTTCCGGTAACTTTGATCTCTACTGGGCCAGAACTTCGCCAGATAATAGATTTGAGAAAGGAGAAGCTTTAGCGTAATCATCTTTTATTTTTGTAATCAACCGTTATTGGAGAGTCGATGAAATGTCTGCTCTAAGGAGAGAGGTCTAGTAAAGTTGCTACAAACTAAAGCCTAAAATTCAGATGGCGTCAAATACGATCTATGCTCAGAGTCGCGGTCGGTTCAAAAAATCCGACGAAGGTTGAAGGTGTAAAGAGAGCATTTGAGCAGTTCTTCGGTGATGTGGAAGTTATCCCGAAGTCCGTCGATTCCGGAGTCCCTCCCCAGCCTTTCGATTACGATGTTATAAGGGGTGCGATAAATCGGGCTGTAAGATCGTTCGGCGACTGCGATTTCAGCGTCGGAGTTGAAGCCGGTTTGTTCGGCATCGAGAATACGATGACGGGATACATGGACTTTCAGGTGGCTGTGATTTACAACGGCAAGAGGTTTACTATAGGCTTTGGGCCGGGCTTCGAATTTCCGCCGTGCGTTGTTAAGGAGGCTTTGAAGGGAAGAGAAGTCGGAGATGTGATGGAGGAGCTGACGGGAATAGAGAACATCGGAGAGAGGGTGGGGGCTATTCATTACCTCACTAAGGGGGTCATTTCGAGGGTTGAGCTTACGAGAATAGCCATCACGATGGCTTTAATTCCGTGGATAAATAGGGAGCTTTACGAGTTATAGTATGTATTACGTCAAGCCCTTCGACCCTTGGAAATCACCTTTATGCACATGTCCTCCGAAATACTCGTTCAATCCATACACCGGTTGCGCTCACAACTGCATTTACTGCTATGCAACATACATACCCAGATTTCATCGGCTAAGGCTTAAAAGGGATCTTTTCAGAAAGCTCAAAAGCGATTTGCGGAAACTTCCGCCGAACTCTCTGATTTCGATGTCGAACAGTAGCGATCCTTATCCTCAGGCTGAGAAATCGCTTGAAATTACGAGGAGATGCCTCGAAATAATGAGGGATTACGATATCAGACTGCTGATAGTTACCAAAAGCGATATCGTTACGAGGGACATCGATCTGCTTTCCGAGATGAGATGCGCCGTCAGCATCACTGTAACATGCATATCCGATTGCATGGCATCGAAGATAGAGCCGAACGCTCCGAAGCCCAAAGACAGAATAGATGCTCTGAAAAAACTTAAGGATGCCGGAATTCCGGTAATTCTGCGGTTGGATCCGGTGATTCCATTTCTAACCGAAAGCGAAGCTCTGAAGGTTCTTGAAGCTTGCGACTTCGTCGATCACGTCGTTACTTCGACTCTTAAGCTCAGAAGAGACATACTTGCGAGGTTTGAAAGGGTTTTTCTGGAGCTTGCCGAAAGGTATAGAATAATTTACACTGAAAGGGTCGGAAAAAGCTACTATTACATGCCGAGGGAGCTTAGATTTAAGCTGTTAAAACCGATAATCGAAAGATGTGAGGAATTGGGAATAAGCTACGCATTTTGCAGAGAGGGATTTGAGTTTAAGGCTAAGAGTTGCGACGGGAGTCATCTCATATAGAGCAGAATCCACCAGTTAAATAGTATCGGCATAATTACGGCCGGAAAGATTAGGAGATTCAAAATGAAGACTAAAGCCAAGCTGAAGAACATCGATAGGCGAAGAAGAAGGGCGTATGAGATCAGAACAAGCCCAAATAAAGCCCACATCGTCAGCACATCCTTAATCCTATTTTTTGCAATTCTTATGGACTCAAGAATGCTTTTTATTGGATCCGTCTCATCGATAACTACTGCAAGCGGTGCAAACGTGAATAAGATCGCCAAGACAGTCAGATACACCGAAGAAACTGCAATTAGAGTTACATCCTTCTTCAGCAATCCCATTATCGCGGGGATGGACGAAATAGAAATCATCAGAACAATCGCGAACATCGATGGAGTCCTTTTAACAGCGATCTTAAATGCTCGATCCAAATTCAGTTCGCCGTTGATGGCATCGTAGCAGGCTTTGATCTCAGCCGATACGAAGTAGCTTTCGAGGATCAAATCCGCAATAGTTGCAATTACCAGAACATCTACGAAATCCTTTAAATGGCTGAAAATCTGCGAAATCGATAGGGTTCCGAGCTTAATTATCATGTATAGGATAAGAGTCGTTAAAACCCCGTATCTGACGAACTGGTGAATTACGAACGGAACAGCTATGCTGGGGTTATTAAGCCAAATTCTGAATCCATCCCTAAGCATCGCATTAATTTAGATGCAATGGATAATAAAATATACATCTTCGACGAACATTTAAATATGGTAAGAATCGGTGCCGTCGGCGAGCTTTTTGGAACAGACGGCGTTAGAGGGATTGCGAATGAGGAGCTAACGGTTGAGATGGCTCTGAATTTGGGCAGAGTTATGGGAACGCTGAGAAGGGGAAGGATTGCGGTTGCGATGGATACGCGCCTTTCGAGTCCGATGCTGAAGAGCGCGGTTATAGCCGGTTTGGCTTCTGTTGGTGCTGATGCAATCGATTTGGGAATCGCTCCCACTCCGGCTTTGCAGTATTACGTCAAATGTAAGAAAGAGGTTAAGGGGGGAATTGCCGTAACTGCGAGCCACAATCCGAGGGAATACAACGGAATAAAGTTCATCCAAGATGACGGGAGGGAATTTACGAGGGATATGGACGAGGAAAGCGAGAGGATATACAAGAGCAAGGCTTTCAAGTTTGTGAAGTGGGATGAAGTCGGACAGGTTTATTACGACGAATACAAGAGGCTGTATTTGGACGGAATTCTCAGCAAGGTAGACATGGATGCGATTGCGAAAAGGAGGTTTAAGGTCGTCATAGACTGCGGGAACGGTGCCGGTTGCGTGACTTCTCCCCAGCTTCTCAAGGAGCTCGGTTGCGACGTCGTATCCATAAATTCACATCCTGACGGAAGGTTTCCAGCCAGAAACCCCGAGCCGGTTGAGGAGAACCTCGATCTGCTTAAGAAAACAGTGAAGGCTGTAAAAGCCGATTTAGGCATCGCACACGATGGAGATGCCGACAGAGCGACTTTCGTCGATGAGAAGGGGAGATTCGTAAGCGAGGATGTTATCTTAGCACTCATGGCTAAGTATTACGTAGAGAAGAACGGCGGCGGAAAGGTTGTAACTCCAGTATCATCATCGAGATGCGTCGAAGATGTCGTCAAGGAGGCTGGAGGAGAAATAGTTTACACTCCGGTCGGCTCACCCGTGGTTGCGGAGACAATGCTCAAGGTTAATGCCGTCTTCGGAGGAGAGGGCAACGGTGGTTTGATCTTTCCCGAGCACCTGCTTGCGAGAGATGGGGCGATGAGCTTCTCGAGGATACTTGAGATGATGGCTTTGGAGGGGAAGCCGATTTCCGAATTGGTAAAGGACATCCCGAAGTATCACATGATAAAAACGAAGGTTCCCTGTAGGGATAAGCTCAAGCTTTTGGAGGGATTGAGGAAGGAATTTCCGGAAGCTAATTTCACCGACGGCGTTAGAATAGACTACGAAGACGGATGGCTTCTCATCCGTCCTTCGGGCACGGAGCCGATAGTCAGGATATTCGCCGAAGCTAAGACGAAGAAGAGGGCTCAGGAGTTGCTTGACATGGGGATGAAAGCTGTTAAGAAGATTTTGGGTTAATTTTTCACCGTTTTCCAAATAAAAGTAGCAGTATTTCCAAAATTAGGGCGATCGGAATGCTTAGAAAAGTCGTAAACTTGAACACCTCAATAAGAAAAGGGAACTTCAGACTCCCTATGAACCCGATCGGAATTCTGCTGAGTATGTCAAAAGTCATCCATCCAATCATTCCGACGAAAAACAGAATCACTCCGAAGATTATGGGTCTCATAAGCAAAACATTTTTTATGTTAGGAAATTTAAGGATTTCCTTAGGGCAACGCTTTTATTCTACGATGCCGAATTAGTTTCGGATGATGACTCAGGCAGGATCTGAGCCGAAGCGATGAAGATGGCCGTACTCTCTGATTTCAGAGCCTAAGGCTGTCATCATCCTAACGTCAGTCGAGAACCGACTCATCATCCAAACGATTTAAACCGGCATGGCAATTATCGTTTATGCTTTGCATAGTAGTTTCATCCAATTTGCAGAGGAAAGTCGGTTTGGAGGTGAAGAGGAAAGTCGAATCCCTTCTTAAAATAAAAACGGTATTTGCAACCGAATTTGAGGATTTTGAGATCAACGACGGAGTTATCGTTGTTCCGGCTACCGGCGGAACCGAAAGGATCATCGAAAGCATAATCAGAGCAACCGACAAGCCGATAATGATATGGGCCTTGCCTTATAACAACTCCCTTCCCTCGGCTTTGGAGGTCTACTCCGTTTACAAGCACAGGGTTAAGCTGATATATTCCCCGATAAGTTACGGGGTTTTGGATAAGATTGGAACGTTCATCGGTATTTGCAGACTTCTCAGTTCCAAGCTCAGGCTCGGAATCGTCGGCGGAATTTCCGATTGGATACTGGCTTCGGACAAAAGAGATGCCGAGGATTTGGGTGTTGAAGTAGTCGATATAAAGCTGGATGAGGTTCTCCGCTACGGAACTGAGCCTGATCAGATTTACAGGGCTTTAAAGGAGATCGTGGCGAATTACAACCTTTCGGCTTTGACTATCCGGTGCTTCGATCTGCTAAAGCACAACACTATGGCTTGTCTGCCAATTGCAAGGCTCAACGATGAAATTCCGGCTGGTTGTGAAGGTGACATCGGAGCGATTCTGACGATGATGATCGTTAGCGGAATCACAGGCAAGCCCTGCTGGATGGCAAACACATGCAGAATAGGAAGGACTATAACCCTAGCCCACTGCACCGTTCCATTGGCTATGACAGTAAGTTATGAACTGACGACGCATGCCGAATCGGGAAAGGGAATAGCAGTTAGAGGAAAACTGCGCAGAGAAGTCGTTACGATCGCTCGGTATGGAAAAAAGAAGATGATCTTAGCCTTAGGCAGAATAGTTCGAAATCTCAGAGAGAAGGGGATGTGCAGAACTCAGGTTGAGATCGATCCGATTTTCGATGTCGAGGAGTTCGTCGAGAACTCTCTTGGCAATCACGTCGTAATTACCTACGGAGACGTTAGGAGGGACTTGGCGGACTTCTGCAAGTTTAAGGGGATCGAAGTTATCGATCTTTGCTACCCTTAACCTCCGCAAACCTATCCAACGCTCGGGATCCGAAGTAAAACGATATCATTGCGAAATATATCCACGTGAATTGCTCAAGCGAACTTCCGCCTTGGAACAGCAGTATTATGTAAATTATCGTAAACGTTATGATCAGAGATCTCCTTATTTCACGTCTATCCAAAACGTTAATCGGTTCGGAGAATATCAGGGCTGTTTTATCTGCAGGAGGGAGCTCTTCTTTTATTTTATCCAACTCTCCTTTGCTTTCCATATCTTTCGCTATTTTGTATGTCTTTTTCCACGTCATGTATGTCATGGCGTCCATCAGAGCCAAGGTTGAGACGAACACCAAGATTCCAAGTAGCACGTAAGGGTTCAAACCATTATCAAATATTTTTATAATAATAATGTAAATGAAAAATACGACTAACCAAAACGCGATCCATAGGACCAACCTACCAACAGCATCAGATTCCATCACCTACACCCTCTAAAATTTTTGAAATTTAATAGTTAAAAAATTTGTTCAAAAACCTCAGACCGTACAGGCTTCATCACAACTCAGGAGCGGATTAGATCATCATCGGCTATAGTTCGATTCCGTTTTCCGGCTTAAATTTTGCGTTCAAACGCTCGATATACGGCGGAACAAAAACGCTAAAATGCCCTCAGACCGGCGAGATAAGTCAGCCGAATTTAGATCATCATCGGAGCCTCAGTGCTCAGCCAGTTCATCATTCCTCAAGTAATCTTTTTATTGTTTCGTAATAAAACATTTGGCATGGAAAAGACGATCAAGCAGGTTTCGGTTTTCGTCGAGAATAAACCCGGAAGACTCGCAAGCGTTACGGAAGTTCTGTATAAGACCGGAGTCAATTTGAGAGCTTTCACGATCGCTGAAGCCGGGGATTTCGGAATAATCAGAATGGTCGTCGATAAGACAGAAGAAGCTTACAAGGCTTTGAAGGATGCCGGTTTTACGGTTACACTTACGGACGTTTTGGGCGTCGTGGTTAAGGACGAACCCGGCGGGCTTTACAAGATAGCCAAGGCTTTAGGTGATGAGAACATAAACATAGAATACGTTTACGCGTTCACATTCGGCGGTGACAGGGCTTTAATAATTTTGAGGGTAGACAACATGGAGAAGGCTGTCGAAGTTTTGGAGAGGGAAGGAGTTCTGTTTAAGGGCGAGATACCGTAATGAGGTGCCCGAACTGCTTTGCCGAACTTCCGAGTCCAACCGCTTACTGTCTCCATTGTGGAAGCAGGAACGCCTTGGGTTGCGGGCTTTTTATTGCGGATAATAGAATTCACCTATTTTTCATCGGCAAGCATGCGGAAGAAACTCTCTCGTTCAGGCTATACGAAGAGGAATCCGTGAGGAATACGTTCGAAATCATCGCGGAGAGAATTCACGAGAGGAGGATGGATGAGGTTTACATCTCCGGAATAAGCGAAGAGCTAATTGAGAATGCCTCGGAGATTCTTAGGAGGGTGGCTTTGGCACCGATATCCGTAACTATAACGAATCCGTTTCAATCGGCTGAAGAATTCTTCAAACATTTGATCGAGCATGTAAGAACGGCTAAGGAACTTAAAAAGGTCGATATAAAGCCGGAGGAGAAGATACACGGAGCCCACTCCACTATAATCGGCGGAAGGGAAGGATTGAAGCTGATTCACAAAATAGCGACATCGGAGTTCGTCAAGAAGATAGTTCCCGGTGTTATCGAAGCAAAGGGCTCGGCTTTGGGTGGCGGTGTTAGATTCAAGCTCACGAGGTGCGATGACAGAGGTAACATAAGGGGTTTGCTGATCGACGGTGCTACGGTTCAAGAGATCCACGTAGTAACGACGGCGAGGAACAAAGAGGAGGGGAAAGTCATACTAAAGATTCTGAGGGGGTTGCTCGAATATTGATCGTTATTTGAGGCGTTCGCACACGTCATCCACCCCCAAGCGTCAGAGAGTAGATACAACGTTCCGTGAAGAAATCGCTAAACGAACGGAACCGTAAACGATGATCAGAATCGTCTAACAACATCTTCGAGCCATTTGGGAAGGGAAAAGGATGCGACGTGCACTTCTGGGGTGTAGTATACCGTCTCAATCCTCCTCTCCTCAAACCTATCCCTGATTCTCTCCACATTCAATTCGATCTTCCTTTTGTTCGATCCCATCAGGTAGCTCCACAACCCGAGCGGATACGTCGGAACGAATCCGATGTAAATTCTCCTATTCTCAAATTGAGCGTTTCTCAAAATAGCCTCGAAATACTCCCTTTGGATAAACGGCGATTGACTCTGGGTGACGAAGTAGTCCGAAATCCTACCACAATGCGAGTAGAATTCCCGAGAAACCAAGGATTGACTAACCGGATTCGGATCCGTTCCGTCGACTACAATAACGTCGAAGTGCTCATCTGCGTTTCTGACGAATTCCACACCGTCTTCGTTGATTACGCTAACCCTTTTATCTTCCAAAGCCCCCCTGTCGATTCCTACGAACTTTCTGCATGCTTCTATCACATCCTTATCGATCTCGACCATTAAGACCTCATCCGGATCGTGTTTCAGAACCTCTCTAACCGCTCCTCCATCGCCTCCTCCGATAACGAGAACCTTCGAAGGGTTTTCATGCATTAACATGGCAGGATGAACGAGCATCTCGTGATAGAAGGCTTCATCTCTCTCGGTAAGCTGAATCTTGCCATCCAAAACGAGCATCTTGCCAAAATCGACGGTTTCGAATATCTGAATATGCTGTAGGCTCCTCTTCTCGAAAATTTTCCCCTTAACTTTGATCATCAAACCTGAGCCGTTGTAATATTCGATAAACCAGTCCATTAAGCTTAAGCATCGCGATCGAAATTTAAACCTTGCACTCCCTAAGCGGAACGAATCTTACGTTGTAAAAGACGCCCAGCAATCTCTTGTGAAGTTCGGCGATCTTTGTTGAAGAACCAGAGACTACCAACGCGTTTATACACTTCTCGTTTATGTGTATGTGCGTGAACTCCTTTATTATGTCCTTAAACTCCTCGATGACTCTCAGAAGTTGAACGTTATCGTTTGAAATTAGGGTTATGACACCGTAGCATTCATGTGGAGTGAGGTAGTGCACGTGATCTCTTATATACGTTCTTATAGCCTCGCATACGAGCTTTGATCTATCTACGTTGAGCTTCTCCGCTAAAACGTCCAAATCGCTCGCTACATCCTCCGGAATCGAGACACCGAATCTCCTCTTCTTAGCCATGGTAACACCTCTTCGCAACGAATGCAAGAGCGAACATTCCAAACATCAGCAAACCTATAATTCCCGAAGGCACCTGATTTATCAGTATCGAGATCTGCAAGCCGAGTAAACCCGAAAGTATGCTTACAAGGACACTTATAAAAAGCATGCTTTTTGAATCTTTTGCAATCAACATCGCAATTGCCGAAGGAAGCAATATCAAGACGTGCTGAAGGACGAAGCCGACTATCTTTATCATCGCAACGGTTGCGATGCCCAGAAGGGTGTAGAGAAGCCAGTCGTAAAGTTTGACGTTTATTCCGGAAAGAATCGCGCAGTCCCTCTCGATTCCTATGCAAACCTGCTCTCTGTAAGTCAAGATCGTCGCCGTGAAGGTTACCACGGCTACTAGAACTGCGTAATAAACATCCGTCCAGCTCGCAAGAAGGGGATCCCCCAAAATTATAGCCCAGAGATCGTAACCGATCGAATATTTTGTAAGAACTAAATACATCGAAATTACGCTCAGAGAAGCCGTAAGAGATACGAAAATCGCCGTTGCTACGTCCTCGTCCATTCCCTTGTGAATGGAGTAGCCAACCGCATACAACAAAATCAGCCCTACTATTACGGACCAGATATATTCGTTTAGCATTAACTTGGACAGAGGAATCGCCAGAACCACGGCTAACAAAGCTATATGGGATGACGCCGCAGAAAGGAAGTATAGCCTTCTCGCAGATACGAGTGTGCTTAAGGCACCATACATTAAAGATGCCGACAAAACGATGATAGCCCACTTGGGATACTGATAAACCGTGATCGCGGAAACTATAGCCGTAATTACTGCAAGCAGTGTGATCATACTCTCCTCAACTCCACGGCAACGAGGATTCCCAACAAAGCGACTAAAACTCCGAAACCCGGACTCTTTTTAGCTTTTCGAAACTTGAGATTGTTGACCTCTTCAGAGATAAACTTAAGCTTCTTCAAGATGCTCCCCCCCTCTATGGGCGAAGGCACGACTAACACCGGTATCCCCTTCTCCTCCGCAATGCTCTTAAGCATCTGGGAAGCCGTTGAATTGGTGTCGGTAACGACCACGAGTTGAACATCCTTCATATTCTCGACCGCCCGAACATCCTCCGGCAGTGCCGGAAGTCCCGGTTCTTTGATTAGCAGATGGCGTATGGTTACATTCAGCCAGCTGACGGCATACTGAACGACCGGAAGATCCGCAACGGCAACAGCGTTGAGCTTCTTCGTATTTGCCACGATTTCTTCGACCCGCTTACATACCATTTCGGCTCTCTCGATGTAATCACCATTCGGATTCAACTGGGATAGCCTTTTCGCAACGTATCTCAAGAAGACCTCGTAGTTGTGGGGATCGTAGATGGGCATGTGCAAGTTCGGCAAACCCGTATCAGGGTTCTTCAAAATCTTAATTCCCGGGATCTTCGGAACCTCAATCAACTCAGCCTTTATTTCACCGGACTCAACGAGCTCCCGTATCTTTATTTCAAACGGCGTGTGGGCTGTGGAGATTATCACGTCCGCACGTTTCAGAGTGGAGACATCCTTAGGAGTGAGTTGATAGTTGTGTGGATCTACTCCAGGCTTAGTAATCGAGATAACTGTATCGTTCGGAGCGATCAGCATTAGGTCATACTTAAGATTCGGAAACGTTACGACGACATTCAAACCGCTCGCATTCGAAATTAAGAGCATAAGACCCACCAGAATCAGAATCCATCGCATGACAAAGTTTAAATGTGCACAACTGCTTATAAAATTTATCAATGAGTGTGCACACTATTGAGATTGAGATAAAGGACATCACAGTAAGATTCGGCTACGAAGAGATCCTCTCAAACCTAACTCTCGAACTTAAAGGACCTTCTCTAGTTCAGATAATAGGTCCGAACGGAGCCGGAAAGACGACGCTTTTTAAAGTCATATTAGGATTAATAAAACCCGTAAGCGGAAGGATAACCGTAAACGGTATAGATATTACCGCAAAGCCTGATAAGGTCGGAAATCTCGTCGGTTACGTTCCTCAACTCATGCCTCTCGACAGCCACATACCTATTACCGCTTGGGAGATTGTTTTGAACTCTCTTCTTCTGCACAGAAGGAGGTTTCCGAGAATACTCGCAAAGAAGGATGAGATCGAAAAGGTAAAAAGAACTCTTAACCTCGTAGATCTACCACAAGATAGGTGGCACAAGCCGTTTTTTGAGTTGAGCGGCGGGGAAAGGCAGAGGGTTTTACTGGCAAGGGCTTTGGTTTACGATCCTCAGATACTTCTCTTAGACGAGCCGCTTTCTGCCGTAGACCCTTTGGGCAAGGTAGAACTGGCTGAAATTATCGGAGAGTTGGCTAAAAGCAAACTGATACTGGTTACAAGTCACGATCCGATACTGCTCTTACCTTATACCGATCGGATAATTCTACTGAATCGGAGCTACTACATTATCGGAAATCCCGAGGAAATACTCACGGTTGACGTGCTTAAAAATGTCTACGGAGAATCGGCGATACTCCTTGAGGAACACGTTCATATAAGCGACGAACATTAAAAAATTTAAAGGATTATCTCGATTCCCAACTTCTCCGCGAGTTCCTTATACCTATTCCTTATCGTAACCTCCGTAACGCCGGCAACCTCCGCAACTTCCCTCTGAGTCCTTCTTTCTCCGCACAGAATCGATGCAATGTATATAGCCGCAGCGGCAACGCCAGTCGGACCTCTTCCGCTCGTAAGCTCCCTCTCCTCAGCCTTCTTTATTATTTCGATAGCCTTCTTCTGAACCTCACCGCTTAAGCCCAACGCCGCGCAGAACCTCGGCACGTAATCTGCTGGACTTGTCGGCATCAGCTTTAGCCCAAGCTCCCTCGCTATGAACCTGTAGGTTCTACCTATCTCCTTCCTATCGACTCTCGAATACTGAGCGATTTCATCCAAAGTTCTCGGCACTCCAGCCTGTCTGCATGCGGCATACAAAGCAGCGGCAACTACACCTTCGATGCTTCTACCCCTAATCAGATTCTTCTCAATGGCTTTTCTGTAAATAACCGCGGCGGTCTCTCTGACAGACTTCGGCAATCCCAAAGCAGAAGCCATCCTGTCCAATTCGCTTAAAGCGAACGCGAGGTTTCTCTCGGTAGCGTTGCTAATCCTAATCCTTCTCTGCCACTTCCTAAGTCTGAACAGCTGAGCCCTATTCCTGATCGAAATGGATTTCCCGTAAAAGTCCTTGTTGCTCCAATCGATGATCGTGGATAAACCTTTGTCGTGGATCGTGTATGTTACGGGAGCTCCGACTCTGCTCCTCTTTTCCTTCTGCTCGCTGTCGAAAGCCCTCCATTCCGGTCCGGCGTCGATGTATCTATCTTCGATTACGTAACCGCAGTCTTGACAAACGAGCTCACCGCGTTTGTAGTCCCTAATGATACGGGGCGAACCGCACTCGGGGCAAACTTCAACGGTTTCTTCTCTTTCTATTTCTTTCTTTTCTATCTCCTTTTCTTTTTCCTTTTCTACCTCCTTTACCTTCTCCACTTCCGGCATGAGCATCACCCCCCAAAACGAACAGATCATCCAAAATTACCCGCTTCAGCACATCCTTCTTTGGTTTGATCAGAATGAACGGTGATTTGGTGGGACCGATTATATCGTAGACAAAACCGATCTTCTCCATCTTTCTCGTGTATACTTCCGAACCTACCTTGGGCAGGTTCTTCGGATCGGCTACAGCCACAACAAATCCGGATTTCGACACGTGACTTACCCTGCCGATCTTCCGCAGTTTCATAGCGCCTCCTATTTAAGTTTTGCGAAAGGCAATTTAACTGTTTGGCAAAGGATATATTTAAATCTTTCGGTCGACTCAGTTGTTCACAAAGTAGCACAGTTTAGTATTGTAGTTAGCATGAGTTAAGATTGTTTTTAGTTAGGTTTTCTGGGGGAGTTCTGTTAATATTCGTTTGATGAATTGTTAAATCCTGTTTGATCTCACTAATTTGTTAAATTTCGTTTGATTTTAATATTGTCAATTATAATCTAACAAACTGATGTTAACTTATCATAAACTAAGGCGACGCTTTGCGTTCTGCTTTACTTATTTTTTCGAACTCATAATACTCATATATCTTACTTAACTTCACATCAAAACCTCCATATTTTCCACCATATTTAGGAACATTATGATTAAGTCTGTGAAAAGTTAACTGTGCAATTCTTACACCGACATAAAGAGGGATTGGCAACTTTCCTACATTTATTAACTCTAAAGTAAGAGTACCAGAGAATCCTGGATCTACGAAACCTGCAATACTATGTACCATTAGCCCTAATCTTGCCCAAGAACTTTTTCCATGAATTTCGGCAACGATGTAAGGTGGTAATCGTATATATTCTAGGGTTGATGCCAAAGCAAAATCTCCAGGATGCAAAATAATTTTATCAGGTGGTTTTCCAATTATCACATCTTCCACACCTCTTGCTAGTTCTTCTTCAATGATTTCTGGATTTTCAAGTTTCAAGTGTGTTATGTTCCTACGTCTAAAGATTTTGAAATGTGAACCTAATCTTATATCTACTGATGCTCCCTGTATTTGCTCTTTAGGATCTAGTAATGGTTTAATTATTATCTCATTTTTCGCTAACAGTTCAATAATTTCACTCATAGACAGCATCTCTATCCTCCCCACCTTTCTACTTTCTAAGAATGATGATAAAATTCAAGGATTACAGAATCCTCTATTGATTTCAAGAAAAGCTCATTTCTCTCCTTTACTTTCATTATGTAGTCCATTATAATAGTAATGTCATCCGTTTTCTCTAGTTCTTTGTATGTTTCTTTCATATGATTAATTTTAACTAAATAAAACACATTAAATAATACGGCAATTTTTGTAGGATATTCCTTTAACATGTTAAATAAAGTATTATAATCTTCTTTTGATGGATGTTCTATATCTATTACTCTCTTTAATTCCTTCAATGCTTCATTAATATTAATTCGCTTATATGTTCCGACAGGTATATGATTATCAAGAACTTCCTTTGCTAGCTCATGAGCCAACGTTAAGTCTTCGCTTGTGAGTTCATAATAGCATATATCTGAATTTTTAAGAATTTCATCAAAGATTTTACATAATTGCTTTCCATAGGATTCCGCAAGCTCAAGCTCTACCTCAATACGTATCATAATGTCATTATCATCACCTAAATTCTCTCTTGCCTTTGACAGATCTAACTCCTTTATTGACGAATGGTATGAGTACAATTTATCACAAAGATTCTTGAAAACTGTATTAGGTAAGTGATTTTCTAAAAATTGTTTCATGATTTCAACCCTAGCAGCATGGATTGGATGAGTACTCTCTAGTTCTAGTTCTTCAATATCTGACGATGAAGATAGAATAAAAAGATAAGGATTGAGTGTGCCCTCAAGTAAGCTAGTTAGTATAAACGACATGTAATAGCAAGAATGTATTGTTTTTAGAGCGAATAAGTCACAGAATATTTCTTCTAACTGCTCATCTAATCTCTTAATAATACTAAAATATTTTTCATCATCTATTGCATTTTTGGACTCCTTTATGAACTCATTGATTAATGATCTGTAAAAATGTGCAACTTCATGTGCTAACCCAACCCACAGCTCAGGAGCATTCATAGCAACTATGGGCATAAACACTAATTTACCTTCCGTTGGAGTTTTAACCTTTTCTCTAGCCTTGGTTACAGTATAGTCAATATTTAAGTAATTATAATCAGGTAAGAAAGCTATACTTGGTTTTATCCCATATAATTCTTCAAGGAAGTACCTTGCCTCTGGTCTAGGTTTGTGCGGACTTAAAGACATCAGTGCTGGTAGTATTTTTGCCATTTCTTTACTTAAATACCGAGTTTTTTGAAGAGGAGTTAAAACATTATCATCGTTTAAGTCTAATTTTTTCACATAATTAATATGTTTGACTATCTCCTTGAATATTTCTTCTTCCAGAACTATTTCTAAATTCTGTAAAAATCCTTTATTCTCAGCGCTAATCTTATACTTTATATTTTCTTTAAAATTATATATCTGTCCATATTTATCTATAAGTTCCATTAAAAAAACATATTTAGATTTTTGCAGGGACATATCTACGTAACTCCTCTAGCCACATGGCATGCGACTTGTTTAAAAACAACCAAGTAATCTTGTCGAATGTTTTTCTGCAAATCTCTACCTCTTCTTCCTCTGCACAACCTTGTCGTATTTTTTCTAAAACTTCTTTAGCTTTCTTTAGCTCTGGCAACATTTTTTTTACAATCGTGTCGCTTCTAAGCAAATCTCCTATTAACCTTTTTATAGTTCCAGTTTCATACGCATCAATTAGCACTTTTATTAGCTCTTCAGAGCCTTTGAAATACTCTTGAATAACTTGTTTATCCAGTTCTTTTTTCTTTTTAATTGAATCTAAATATATGAGGCAACCCATAGCGGTATTACTGGCTATTGATGCGATTTCCATTGGATCATATCCACGCCTAACGTTCACTACTGTCACCCCATATATTTTTAAATTTTTACGAGTAATAAACTTTTAGAATCTAACGGCAGACTCAACGGCATCTTGAATGGCATCTATTACTTACTCTAATAAATAATCATAACTTTAGTATAGGTTTAATCTTGTTTTGATAGAAATCTAGCAGTAGCTTCTTATCAGCAACTTTGAATTCTTTGCCTAAGTAGTCATCAATGTATCTTCTTGCAACTAGTTTGAATCGTACCTCTTTTTTTCCACTTCGTTCACACTCTATAGGTTCTACTAATCCCCATTTCACTAATTTTCTGAGGTCGTTCCTCAAAGTTTTTTCTTTTAATGCTCTCAACTCTCGTTTGGATACATTTTTAAAGTTAGCATATTTCCCAAAAAATACATTCTTCAAACATAATGTACCTATTTCATCAATGTTTGGAGCAATCTTAGGTATAGTATGAAATATATTTATTGCTTCTATGATCATCCATAAATTAGCGAT
This sequence comes from Archaeoglobaceae archaeon, assembly GCA_015523335.1. Lineage (GTDB taxonomy): Archaea > Halobacteriota > Archaeoglobi > Archaeoglobales > Archaeoglobaceae > WAKM01. The sequence goes on from WAKM01000049.1 coordinate 16,629, forward strand.
ATAATTTTTACCCTCCTCTTTATCTTCTTTGAGGATTGCTGGTTCTCTTTTTTGAAGTATTTCTGGCAGTAAAATAAATTTATCACCTTTACCTATCTTATTCAACAGCTCATGTGTATGGATCGTATCTTTAATGTCATCAATGCTAACTATAGCTGTTTCAGGTAATCGTATTCTAAGTTTCATGAAATATTCTTCAAAATAAGCAAAAGCGAATAGCATTGATATATGGTAAGGTTTAATTAAACCATCCCCATAGTCGGACCAGTCAAATACATACGTTATTTTATGACTACCGATATATCTTACTATTGGTTTCAATTTCATAGCCTTTTCATATGCCATCTCAACTAATTCAGCAGTTGTTTTGTTGTGTAGATTCTCGATTTCCTTTATTATATCATCATAAAGAGGATGATTCTTAAGTATTGGAAGTTTTTCTTCAAGATATTTGAGACCCTTTTCAGTTAAAACATATAAAGTTTTATTATTTATCTCCATTACCTCTATTAAACCTTCATTAATTAATTTATGAATAGTCCTATGAATTTCTATTGAAAATGGGCCATACA
>WAKM01000050.1 GCA_015523335.1 Archaeoglobaceae archaeon
ACAGAAACTTGCGAAATTGGTCGATAAACTAAAAATAGAAGATCTGCCGGATGTTTTCGTCGACACGGAAATTCTGAAAATACTACAGCTTGCAGATGAAACCGGTTACGTTCCAGAAAACTGGAAGACTCTTCTCAAGGAGAGACAGATGTTCGATGAAAAACTCAACGAAATCGGGAGGGGGATCTTAAGGATCTACAGAGAGACACATCCCCTTCTCTATCTGACTCAGGAGATTCTGGACTTCGTTGCGGGAATGCCCAAGATCGGAACTCTGGATGAGTTGATAGCATACAAGGATGTTACCAACGGTGAAAACATAGTAAACGCTTTGCAGGCTATGAGAATGCTTTACATATCTCCGATGACCAAAGGTGGAAAGGCTTTTGCAACTACAAAGGCTATCGACGTTGTGTTGAAGATAGCATCCATGACGAAGCTCGAAAAACCGATCATACTGAGATCTCAGGACGTTAGGTTGCTTAAATCGGGTAAGAGCACGAAAGAACTCGACGAAATGGGACTGCACGATGAAGGGGGTGTTACGGAACTCGGAGAAACGGCAATCGACGCGTATGAAGCTATTGGTGCTTTCGAGGAGAAGGTCTTCCCCATATACTTGCTCGAAGATGAGATCAGGGTTATCAAGGCTATAACGGAGATCGAGGAGACAAACAAGAGTAATCCGGATATACTGCCGACCTACGATGAAATCCGAAAGAGGAGTAGCGTTGAAGACTTGGGAGAGATTCTGCACATACTCGAATCGAAGGAACTCGTTGAAAGGAGACTGGTTAGGAATAAGGACTGCTACTGGACTACGGATTGGGCTAAAAACGTCGTAAACTACGGAACGGTAAGTAGCGACGGAATGAAGGCTATAACGTATCCGATAAGCGGTGACGTTCCTATCGCCGAATGGGTTCTGAAGGCAAAGGAGGAGGGACTTATAAAAGCCGGAATAACTCAGAAAGGATGGATCATGCTCGAATTCTCGAAGAGTATTAGAAGGAAACCATACCTAACGAGATACGATGTCGCGATACTGTCCAAGATTCCGAGGGGTAGATACATTCACAGAGACGAATTGGTCAAACTCGTCGGCGATTTGGTTGGTGGAGATGAAACGGCAATCGTAAGAGCTTTGGGGGAGGCCGAAGCAAAGGGATTCGTATTTGAGCTTCAAAACAGGATGGTAAAGCTAACCAAACTTGGGAGAGAGGTTAAGAGCGCGATAGAATCGGCTAAAGTTAAGGAGCTCTTGGCAACGAAGTTCGGAATTACACCAACGACGTTCAACATCCTGAGAGTTATCTACGAGAACGTCGATACATTTAACAAGATATGGAAGGAGAAACTTGAAAATAGAGAATACAGGACGGACGAAGTCGAATTCCTTAAAAAGAAGTTGAGTTTGAGCGAAGAAGAAATCAAGAAATCGTTGGTGATTTTGAGAGCTTTGGGATTATTGGGTAAGAAGAGCATAACGCAGGCTGGTAAAACTTTGGTTCGCGCGTATTCGAAGCTTTGGAAAACTATTTAAAAATATAAATTTTATTTTTCCTCTTTATGTATTTTCTCAGCTAACCTCTTGAGCATCGATTTCGGCAGACAGTTTTCGCAAACGGGTATTACGGTTACGTAGTTCTTGTATAACCCCCTAACCCACGTTCCGATGTATCTGATATCGTTCAAACAGACCGGACTCTTGCAGATCGAGCACCTTCTCCAAGAGATCCCTTCCTCGTCTTCCCTAAGCTCCTTACCGCATGTAACACACTTCAGAACCATTTACATCACCTCAGAAGTCCAAAGGAGCCTTAGCAATTGCCTTGGCTAAATCTGCGGCTGTAAAAATACCGACAACCTTATCGTTCTCGATCACTATGAGTCTCTTTATCTTCATGTCGGCCATTATTCTCGCGGCTTCCCTCAAGCTGTAATCGGGAGAAACCGTTATGAGCGGTGAGGATGTGTATTTTCCGACTTCATCATCCAAGTTACCCTCAAGCAGAACCTTTGAAACTAAATCTCTTTCGGTAAAGATTCCGTATGGTTTTCCCTCTTTAGTTACTAAAACGCTACCGATCTTCTTTTCACCCATAATTCTACAAACTTCCTTAACTGGAGTTCGGTAATCTACGCTGACGATATCTCTAACCATCGCGTCGCCGACTCTCATCATATTTTTTGTTTCGATACACCTAATATTTAAGCCTTACCAAAATTTTATGTTAAAGTTTAATACAAATTTTTTATTTATATAAAGAATTGAATTCGCGACGTTACTTTGTGACAACCTATTTTTTTAAAGGGAGTTCGATTAGATCGTGTGAAAGTCATACAAGCCAAAGCCAGAAATCCGTTTGGGAAAACGAAGATCCCCAGAGCTAAGTTCGTTATAAATCAATACATAGGTTGCGAACACAGTTGCAGATACTGCTACGCCAAATTCACGTGTAAATGGTATGATTACGGAGAATGGGGTAGATGGGTGGTCGTGAGAGAAAATTTGCCCGAATTGGTGAGGGGAAGATTCGTAAATGGCTGGGTTTACATGTCGAGTGTCAGCGATGCTTACCAGCCCATCGAAGCCGAAATCGGACTTACAAGAAGGATACTGCGGAATATGAACAAGAACGTCAGATTGAGAATTCTAACGAAGTCCGATTTGGTTTTGAGGGACATAAATCTGCTTAGGGAGTTTAAGTGCGTTGAGGTTGGATTAACCGTAAACTCGTTCGATGAGGATTTAAGAAAAGAGATTGAGCCAAATGCTCCAAATATGGAGAGGAGGTTTAGGGCTTTGGAGAGGTTACACGACGCCGGAATAAGGAACTACGGATTCGTTTCACCGGTGATTCCAAATTTAACCGATTTGGATTACGTCATCGAACAGACAAAAGATTTCGTTGAGTATTACATCATCGAACTTCTAAATCTTAAGGCGAGCGGAGAATTCAGATATTGGCTTAAGGAGAACTATCCCTCAAGCTACGGTGTAATGGTAAACGAACTCGAAAGATACGTCAGCAAAATTCACAGAGTATTGGCAAAGCATAGGGTCAAAGTCGAGGCATTCGTGATCCATTCGCGGTCGAGAATTTACTAAATCAGCTCGCCGCAGTCGAATATATTGGTTAGATCTATCTCGAATCCCGCAACCGGATTCACGAGCTCGAAGTTCTCGAGGACTTCGGGATGAATTTCTCCGAAAACCCCAACCTTCTTTCCTTTCACGATTATGTCCGCTCTTCTTCCTTCGATAAACGCCGGATCGTCGCTTTCCTTTACGTCCCAATCCAAATCGAACTCCTTCATAACTGCTTGAACCACGCTCCTTATCTCGGCGAAGTTGGCTTTCGAATGAGTTACGCATGCCGCAAGTCTTAACCTGTTTTTCATTGCGACGACTACATCTCCGACTTCGAATATCTTCTGAGGCATCGGATGGTGTTTGTTTAGGGAAAGAACCTCCAAAAGCTTTGGCAGTATGTCCGTTCTGACTATGGTATGCTCCTCAGTTAGGGGATGCATGACCGGAACGAATCCTTCCCACGGCTTCGGTCTTTCACGACGCATGTAATCGTATTGAACCTTTTCGCTCGTCAGAGTGAAGGTTATGACTTCGAGGAATCCCAGTCCTATCATAACCTCCCTCGCGATCTCCCTGACCTCGTTCCAAGGATGCGTCGCTCCGATAGCGTTGGTCTGAGGATACTCCGGCTTTATCCTGTCGTAACCGTAGCCTATTGCTATGTCCTCTATTATATCCCATTCGTGCATTATGTCGGCTCTGTAAGGCGGAACGAGAACTTCAACGGCTTCATCGTCTATTTTCTCAACACCAAACCTCATTCTCTCCAAAGCAAGCTTTATTTCTTCATCGCTCAGCCTAAAACCTAAAAGTCCTTCGATTTCGGACTTTGAAACCTTCTTCTTCTTCGGACTTAAATCCGGAGTAACGTAGGTTTTGTCGGGATATACTACTTCAACTGACTCGATCGTTCCGCCCCTATCCGCAAGCATCGTTGCGAGGATGTTTAAAGCCTTATCTACGTTCTCGTCAAAGCCCGTTACATCGATGAAGAGATCTGTCGTGGATTCGGTTACCCTCGTCTTCTCGGCATTTATTATGGGAGGGAAGGATATTGCTTCATTCTTGGCATCGACGATCATCGGATATCTGTCCTTCCCGGCCAATATGAAAGCGAACTGCCTGCCCTTTGGATGCTCTTTTAGGATCTCTTCAACGCTCATAACCCTATCGAAATCGAGCGGAACGAACGCGAATGACGAATCGACGGCTTTATACGTAAGCGGAAAGTTGACCTTACTTAGATCGTGCACGCCTATAGCCATCTTCCTCCTGTTCCTTCCGATCGTCCAGTGCAGATCTTCCTGCAATTCCATCAGCGATCTTATCAATTCGTCGCTCATCTTTAGGCCTTTAACAACACAGCCCGCTATCTTCGGTCTGACCTCCAAAACAGATGGATCCACGTATATCTTCCAGTTGCCCTTCTTAACCTCGTAGTTCTTGTAGCCAAGCTCTATATCGAGAAATCCCCTTAAAGCTCTCGCGACACCTTCAACGCTGTATAGATCGGGACGATTCGGGAAGAATTCAACATCCAAATGATCTTCCTCAACCCTCTCTATGTCGCAACCGAGCATCGGCAGTCTTTCGAGGATGGTTTTCCTATCGACTCCTACAAGTCTTTCGAGCTCATCCCAGTAGAGCGTTACTACGGGCATCGCACTCCGTTCGAGCTTGGAGAATAAAAGTTTTTACTTCTGCATCCAAAGCTTGAGCATGTATCCTTTAGCCCACATAGGCGTAGCTTTATTCGTAGCAAAACTGTTTGAGAGAAGGCTTAAGCTGAAGAATTACAAGCTCGTTGCCTTAGGCTCGATTCTGCCGGATCTGATCTAATTTATCTCCTTACGACCGGGCAATCTCTGAGCCAGCCCAAGTCCGGCTGGTAGAGCTTCCTGAGATCTTTCATTCCCAAGCGAAGCATTGCGAGTCTTCCGATTCCCAAACCCCAAGCCAAAACTCTCCCCTTTATCCCTAGGGGTTCGGTAACCTCTTTTCTGAATATTCCCGCACCTCCGAGCTCTACCCAGCCCAAGCCCTCGACGTAAACCTCGGGCTCAACGCTTGGCTCTGTGTATGGGAAGTATCCCGGTCTAAATCTGACGTCTTCGAATCCCATCTTCATGAAGAATTCCCTAAGCAGGCCGAGCAGATCCTTGAAACCCACGTTTTCGTCCAAAACAACTCCCTCAAGCTGATCGAACTCCGGCAAATGTGTTGGGTCTATGGCTTCCCTTCTGTAAACCCTATCTATGCAGAAGGCTTTAACTGGCGGTTCTGGATGCTTTGCGAGGTAATGGATAGTAATCGCCGTTGTATGCGTTCTCAACACAAGCTGTTTAGCCTTTTTTATGTCCCATTTTCCTCCCCAGCCCGTTGAGCCGGTTATCCACCCGCTCTCATGCGTCTTCTTAACTTTTTCGGCTAAATCCTCCGGAATTTCAACGTATCTGTCGAGATAGAAAGTGTCCTGCATATCCCTTGCCGGATGATCCTGAGGCTGGAAAAGGGCGTCGAAGTTCCAGAAGGAAGGCTGAACGTAGTGTCCCTTTATTTCGGTGAATCCCATCTCCAAGAATATCTTCTTGCATTCCCTTATTATCCTCTCATACGGATGAGTTTTGCCGACGAATAAATCTTTGGACGGAATTCGGACGTCGTATTTCAGAAACTCCTTCTCCCTCCATCTGCCGGAGATTATAAGATCCGGAGTTAAATCGGCTATCGTCTCCTTAAGCTCCACTTCGGGTTTCCGCTTGATTATTACGTAGATCTCCTTCTCTTCGTCCTCCTCTACCAGCTTCCTCTTGAGCAAAGTTTTTAAAATATCCTTCGGAACGCTATCCCACTTGCCTTCGGCTATTTGCTTTAAAGCTTCTCTTTCCTTAAATCTGACGTTATCGTTGATTAAAACGATCTTACCGTCACTAATATCGACCGCCCTTTTTCTCCTAAGCCAGCCCAAGGATATTCCGAGAAACGACTTGCCAAACTCTTTCTCAAGCTCCGATATCTCAGCCACTCTTCGCTCCTTCAAAATATTGAATAACCGCTCTTCCGGCAAACCATTTTTAAGATATTCCTCCCCTTCCTTTGTGAGTCTGTAAATCTTTCTAATAACTTCCTTAACTTCGGCGAATCCCTTCTCCTGTAAGAGGTAACCCGCCTTAAGAACGGCGTCTTTGCTTATTCCAGCCACCTTCGAAGCTTCCTCAACCGAATACTCTCTCCCGACTTCGAGAGATTTGATTAGTGTAATTTCGAAAGGTGATAACATCGAACTGCGGTTGCGGGTTGGAAATAAAACGTTAACGTTTTTGCAGATATTAGGACATCTCGGATTCGAGATAAAATAGATGACTAACGCATTTGCAATCCGAACATCCGAAACCTTCGATGTAATCGAAATTTGCGCCGAACATCTTTGCGATTTCGCATTCGATCTTGACATCCGTGGGAATTATCAATGCATGGATTTCGTCCGCCCGAACTGTTAGGTAGTCTATGTGCCACCTGAGTTTCTTGTCCCGTTTAAAGTGCCTTTCAACCCTCTTCAGGACGTTGTTCATACCACTTCCCACGTATGCGTAGTATCCTGCTTTGAACTCGATTTCTCCCAAACTTCCAACTTTTATCGTCTTAGGTTCTTCGAGTTTGATTAAAAGGATGTAGCAACCCTTCATTTGAGATCTCGCTTTTTAAATTAAATCGATTCTGATGGTTCTTCCGTTTTCTACATCTTTGTCGCTTACGGAGAACGTTTTCACCACATTACCCGCCCTAATCTTGTAGTCTCCTATCGGCTTAACGGGATACGTCGTGTTTTGTGCATACGGCACCACTACCTCGTATGTTCCGTTTACGACGGGAACGGTCTTCTGCCACACGAAAGTCCTGTTCTGATTCGTTCTAACAACGACGCTTACGGTCACATTATCGGCGTTCGCCCTACCCGTTATCTTAGCGCCCTTCACGTATTCAAAGATCTTCACGTATCCCGTTGGGGTTATATCGACTTTCGGCATCCCAAACTTTTTGGCATACTCTCTGTTGAATATCATCTTGTAGATCAGTTCCTCAAGGGCAAAGCCACCGTAGCTCGGCGAACTTTCGTAGATCATTCTGTAGTGCGATAAACCGCACCCGTCGAGTAAGTGCAACCTCGCCTCCATCGTCTCGAAATACTTCTCATTCGGAATCGAAACGATCATCGTCTTTGAGCCGGGTGGCACTCTTAAGTAGTCCGTCGTTAACCCGATCATTCCGTTGGGCGTTATATACGCTATAGCAGATCCCGCGTAGTATATTCTGCTCGCTTTCTCTAAGCTACCTTCAGCCCAGACTGCCATTGCATAGAACTTTCCGGTAGCCATCTCGATGTCGCTTATAACGTATTTAACGTTCAGCTTGTTGGCAATTGCGTCGGCGTAGCTTTCGTTGAATGCCGTGAAGAACGGAGCCGCTCCAGGAACGTTGTTGTATTTATTTCCGATTCCCTGCTGGAACGGATTGGCTATCGGCATCCTGTGAGCTATCGCCTCAATCCAGTGCCCGTAATCCCACCAACTCATAACTCCGTATGTTTTAAACGGGTAGGGATACGGTTGATTTGGATTCTTCGGAGGCTTGTAGAGTTCGTAGTAGTATTCGTCGTATTGAACTTTGTTGGGTGTGTTGTTCCTCATCCAAACCAACGCATCCCACCAAGGTTTCGGTATCGTTCCGGCATACTTGCTCTGCTCGAATGCAAGCGAGAACGTCGGTATGAAGAGTAGAAGGATCAGGAGAACGGCAACCCCGATCCTCGTGTAGTTAACCTTACTCTCCAGTATTGCCGAGTAAACTTTCAGCCAGTTCAGGAGCCTATCCATTATGAATCCAGCCATAACTGCACATACCACTCCGAAGTAATACGCGAACCTGTTTTGTCCGCACAGAGCGATAAACATCATCACGGACCAAAGCAAAATTAGAACGTGAACATCCCTTTTCTCCCTATAAACAAGTATGGCAAGATACAGGAATCCGAAGAATCCGAAGAAGAAGGTTGTTCCGAAGTTTAGATAAGCCGGAGCCAAGCTGAACTGACCGCCCATGGTAAAGAACGGCTGAACTTCTGCGATCGTCAACGCTCCGCCCTTCGGTTGAACGACACCGATAACTCCAAGCAACAACCTAAAGAAATCCGGTGAAATCAACAGTATTGCTCCAACGATTACCGCTACTATAGCTACGATCGTCGCTGGGAAAGCGTATTCCTCTTTTATTCCGATTCTTGCGTAGTAGCCCCTCTCCTTCAAAAGTTCAATTGCCCTAAACAGTCCCAGTATTATCAAACACGAAATCAAAACCGTTAGCTGGAAGGGCGAATAATAAACTGTGCTGAATCCCAGATATTTGAAAGCGAATGGTAGATACATTAAAGCCGCAACGGCGATAGTAATTAAACTCACGTAAATTAAACTAACCGCATCCGTTTTTACGAATTTATTGAACAGTATTACAACGAAAACGTAAATGACTATGAACAGAGCCAAGTAGAAGCTCGGAGCCCAAGTTAGAAGATACATTCCGTAAGCTATTCCAGCTAAAACGGCAAAAACGAGCTTTCTCTTATCCCTCAATGCGTTCGGATCGTTTCTCCACCTGTTAACGGAGTAAACGTATAGGGCAAGAGTGGACGTCATCCAGAATACTTCCCAGATGTGGTGGTCGTTGAACCCTAAGATGCTCCTCGCTAGCAGTTGTCCGGGTATTATAACAACGAGAAAAGCCGAAATTATTCCAGCATACTTGTTAAAAGTCTCCTTCGTAAGGAGATACACCGGCAAAGCTAAGAGCGCACCGCCTATGGTTGGAACAAAGACCACTACCCTTCTGATCGATTCGGAATTCACAGCACCAGCAATTTTGGCTAAAATCGCGCTGAAATACACCAAGAAGGGTCCGAAGTGCGTGTAAGTTCCGAAGGGGTAGTGGGTGAAGGGATCGAACCAGATCCTATTCGGAAAGTTGTGCAGACAGTTCTCTATAAGCCTTTCATAATACCAAGGGTCGTTTCCGCCCAGTAAGACTGTCCAAGCAAAAACGCCGTTCCAAGGATTGACAATTCTGATGTATAAACCCAAAATTACCACTAAGGCTAAGAATATGAAGTGCCAGAACTTTCGAAGTTTCATGAGCTAACGCTAAACGGACGTTATTTTAAGCTTTTTCATACGATATTCGATCCAAGATACGTAGTAGATTTAGTCGAATCGTCGTCCGATCCTTGAAAATTTGTCGGACGATTGGTGCATCGCTCAATTAAAGCTCGCTTGAGTCGGTGTTGAATAAGATCGCGAACTTACGATCGTTTTATATAGCGCTAAACTTTTTTATTCTGAAGCAGACATAACATTATGGCAAAGGCTCCCTACGTTAGGGAGTATAAGCAGAGCAAAGCAAGAGGAAAGGACTATATGGTTAGATGCGACGGTTGCGGTAGAAAGGTTCCCCGCTTCAAGACGTTCGTTGCCTATAAGGGTCTGAGACTCGATTACGATATCATCAGGATGGTCGGTAGAAAGAACGTCTCCGTGACGAGGGTTAAAGCTTACTACTGTCCAAAATGTGCCAGAAATTTGGGCATCGTTCAGCCGGGTAAGCTCGGAAGAAGAAAGACCGAGTTGTTCTGATCTTATCGGTATAATTTCGATAAAATTTTTTTTAATTATCCATCGAGTTTGACGACCTCGCATTCTCCCTCGTAGTTTTCCGGGTATATGTTTCTGAGTTTTCCACTGCAAACGGGACAGTTCGGATTCGTAGATACTTCGATTTCGAAGAACTCCATCGTTCGCAGATCGCATCTAAGCATTCTGCCCTTCAGAACATCCATGCCGAGTATCAATTTAATAGTCTCGGAAGCTTGGATGCATCCGAAGAAGCCGGCTGTAACACCCACTACGGCTATTGCGGTCTTATCCACCTTGGGAAATGTCGTGTAAAGACATCTGTAGCAAGGAGTATCGACGATAGTCGTAGCCTCCCCTTCGAATCCGAAGATAGCGGCGTGAACCATAGGCTTGCCGAGTATCTTGCAGGCATCGTTTAGCAGAAGCCTCGTTCTAAAGTTATCTGGACACGAAACGACGACATCGTATTCTTTAACTATTTCGAGGACATTGCTGGGACCTATATCGAACGGATACGCCGTAACCTCAACGTCGGGATTCAGCTTTTCCACGAACTTCTTTGCGGATTCAGCCTTGTTCATTCCGACATTTCCGGCATGAATTATCTGCCTTTGGAGGTTGTGCTCTTCAACTGTATCGCCATCTACGATACCAATCTTTCCGATACCGGCGGCCGCTAAATAGGCAATTACCGGACTGCCGAGCCCTCCTGCTCCGACGACGAGTACTTTAGCCCTCATCAATTTCTCCTGCCCTTCTTCACCAATCACCGGTATCTGACGGACGTATCTACTC
>WAKM01000051.1 GCA_015523335.1 Archaeoglobaceae archaeon
AGCCTGAGGAGGTCAAAATCGGGATGAGAGTGAAGGCTGTCTTCAGAAAATACGGCGAAGAGGGAGAGAGCGGGATAATATACTACGGAACGAAGTTCGTTCCGGATGAAAAAATAGGTTAAACTTCCAAACTTTCTCCAGGCTTAAGAATTACGACTTTAACCCCCATTTTCTCCGCTTTTTCCTTAAACTCCTCCGGATTCTGCTTTATCGGTGGGAATGTGTTGTAGTGCATTGGAATTACTATCTCGGGCTTTATCAGCTCGACAGCCTTCAGAGCACCTTTTATGCCCATGGTGTAGAAATCCCCTATCGGAAGCAAAGCAACCTTCGGCTTGTATAGCCCTCCTATGAGTTGCATGTCCATGAACACATCCGTATCTCCGGCATGATAAACGCTCACGCCATCCATTTTTACTACAAAGCCCACAGGATCTCCGGCGCTGATTATCTCGTTCTCAACCACATCCGCTGAGTGAACGGCTTTTACCATCGTAACCTCAACATCCTCAATCTTTGCTGTTCCTCCGATGTTCATTCCGATCGTTTCAGCCCCTTTCCTGCCGAGCAAAACCGATAGCTCGTATATGCAGACTATGGGTGCTTTGCATCTCTTCGAAATTTCGACCGCATCGCCCAAGTGGTCTCCATGTCCGTGCGTAACCAAGATCAGATCCGCGTCAACTTCATCCGGCTTAACCGGCGACATTGGATTCCCGCTCAGAAACGGATCTATGAGTATCTTCTTCGATCCCTCAAGCAGAAATGCCGCGTGCCCGAACCACGTTATCTTCATATTATTATATAATGCGTGATCATATAAAAACGTTCCGTTACGTATTTAAATGTTTGAAGTCGTTAAGCGTTTATGAGATCGTTTGCTTTGCTTCTGATCTTCTCTCTTCTTTTTGTAGGTTGCTCCGAAAAGATTGCACACAAAGCTATGCCAACGCCATCGGTTTCCGAAAAACCAAAGGAAATTAAGGTTTACTTTTTCTACAGCCCCAAATGTCCGGCGTGTAGAATGGTAAAGCCATACATGAAACTGCTGAGAAAGAAGGTTAGAGGTGTGCACTTCGACTTCTGCAACATTAACGATCCCAAAAATTGTTCGAGGGATAGCATAATGGTCGCCCACATGTATCCGTTCGAATACATTCCGACTGTGATCTTAATAGTCGGAAACAACGTTACAAAGCTTACCGGCAGTTACGAAGTCCTGAAGTTGGGTAAGATTCTCGAATCCTACGGCATAAAAACGCCCGAAGTCGTTTTCGGGAACGTCAGCTACAGCGTCGACGAATGCATAAGATGTCACGAGGAAAGGCACATTCCGCCGCCGTCGAACTTCACATGTTCCCACTGCTGTCATAAAGCTCGGATTTGATTACGACTTCATCGCTCGGAGTTTCGGCAAGATTCGTCCAAACCACCTTACCGTATTCGCTCCAAATCTCCTCAACATCCTTCAGCGAATCCTTGCTTCCGAAGGCAACGAAAGTGGGTCCGTTGCCGGAAAGCCCGCAGAAGCAGTCCAAATCCCTTACCTTTTCGATAACCTCAAACGGGTATCCGATCCTGTCGCAGTAGTGCTTCGAGTTTAGTATCATCGCCTCTCTGTAATCGCCGTTCAAAGCCAATTCTACCGCTTTCTTAACGAGTTCGGGATTTCTTCTTATCTCATTGAGCGAAATTTTTCCTCTTCCCCATTCCGGAATCAAAATTAACGCCTTAGCACGTTTGAACTCCCAGCTTATCAACTTCATTTCCTTGTTGTTTGAAATAACTATGCCACCGAAAAGAGATGCGGAAGCGTCATCGAATGCTCCGGTGTAGCTTATTCCGAGTTCGAGCGAGAGCTTCGCGTTAAGTCTTAAGATTTCGTGCGCGAGCAATCTAATGCCGAGATGCTTGTATACAGATAGAAGGAGGGCGTTCATGAAAGCACTACTACTACCCAACCCGCTACCCTTCGGAATCTCGCTTTCTACTTCCACAGCACCCCTAATTCCGAACTCGGATAAAACCCTATCTACGATTTTGCTCTCCTTCTCTTCCCCGTTCTCGATCAACAAACTACGCTTTAGGTCATCTTCGACCGAAAGCTTAACCTTTGTGAGCATGTTTAAGCCGAATGCGCTTCCGTAGCCCAAAGCCAAGGCGTTGATTATAGTTCCAGCCGCATAAGCCTTCGACTTCATGCTTGAACAGTTCAACTGAAGTTATATAACGATCACCGACATCGATCTTACGTGATCGCTCTGCTTATGTGTGGTGGAAGGGGAAAAAGGCTCGGAATGGGTGAGAAGCCCCTCGTCAGGATTGAAGGGAGGTATCTGATAGACTACGTGCTCGACGAGCTATGGTTTTGCGAGGTTTACGGCGTCACTACGGCTTTTACTCCGAAAACCGAAAACTACTTAGAATCTCAGGGGGTAAGATGTCTTAGAACCTCCGGAAAAGGTTACATCGAAGATTACGTTGAGGCAATTCTTAAGCTCGGTCTTTTTGAGCCAATTTTGATAGTTTCAGCCGATCTTATAATTCTGGAGAGGGATTTAATTTTGAACGTCGCCGAATTCTACTTCAAAATCGATAAACCAGCCTTAAAGGTGGTAAACACGAACGGCGAGCCTTTTGGTATAAATATCATCGACGGAATGTTTTACGATTGCGTTCAGGATGAGGAGCAGTATGTAGTCGACGATAACAAAGTTATAAATATAAACACGCCCGAAGATTTAATGAGGGCTTTATGCCTGATCCGTATGAAGAAAAGAGAAGGAGGATGGTGGAAAGACTTAGGGAGGAGCTTGGGATAAGCGATAAGGTAGCCAGAGCTATGATGAAGGTTCCGAGGCACATCTTCGTTCCGTCATCGTATGAAAGGGAAGCCTACGTCGATACCCCTCTTCCGATCGGTAGCGGTCAGACCATCAGCGCTCCGCACATGGTTGCGATAATGTGCGATCTGCTCGATCTGCGTGAGAGCGAAAAGGTTTTGGAGGTTGGAGCGGGTAGCGGATACCACGCGGCTGTTGTTGCAGAGATAGTCGGGAAGAAGGGCAAGGTGATAGCGATCGAAAGGATTCCGGAATTAGCCGAAAGGGCTAGGCGGAACTTGGAGTATTTGGGCTACGATAACGTTATAATAATTGTTGGTGACGGAACGAAAGGCTATCCGCCCGAAGCTCCATACGATAAGATTTACGTAACCGCCGCCGCTCCGGATATTCCTAAGCCTTTGATAGAACAGCTCAAGCCGGGAGGAAAGATGGTAATACCCGTAGGAAGATACGAGCAATATCTATACGTTGTTGAGAAGGATGAAGAAGGTAGAATTCGCAAAAAGATATGGGGACCGGTTAGATTTGTCCCGCTCATCGGTGAATACGGGTTTAAGGAGTATGAGGTCATCTGATTTTTAGTATTATATTGTGAGCATTGCGGTATGATAACCCATTTACGATTTTTTCTTCGACTCCGGCTTTTTAAGATATCTCACAGTATTTGGCACCGCGAGGAGATCCGTGTTTGTTAGGGATGCGCAGTCACTGTTGAGAAGTCCGGTTGAATATTTATCAACGTTCTCGGCGATCTTTTCTGGAATTATTAAAAGCCCGGGTTTAACGGACAATCCCGGATCGATTCCGGCTTCGTTGATTATGTTAATTGTATCATCACTCGTATGATCGATAATCAACCTACCGAAATCGATTTTAACATTCCTCAGCTAAGGACAGAACCTTATTCACAATATTTACACAATTGCCCATTGGAGTGTGGACTATTACCGGCACATCGTATTCCTTAGCAAGCTTTAACTCGAGATCGCTGGCTTTTTCCAGTCCAACTTCGCATATACCCACGGCTTTTCCGGATTCAAGGTATTCCTCAATTACGGGTAGAATCTTTCTCCATTCCTTCGGTATACATCTGGGATGAACACCAACGAAGACGTGTGCTTTGAGACCGATATCGTTCAGCCTTGGACGATGAATTTCATCCGTCTCGGTAAAATGGTCGATTAACGTTTCCGCATATCTTGCAACCGGCACGAAGCTACACAGGACAACGTCTTTTACACCAGCTAAAGCCATCAGCTCAAAATCTCTAGCATGCGTATGCGAGTCTATATAACAATCGTTCATTATTTTTTGTTATTTTTCTTGGTATCAATTTTTCAGCATCATCTAACCTTTTCCCACTTGTAGAGCTCCACTACTTCAGCCAACGTTTTGCCACTTTCTATTTCTGCTCTGATCCTATCTTCGTGCTTTTTAACTTCCAGAGCCCTCCTCGCAATTTCGTAAGCCCTCTGCTTTGGAATAACCATAACTCCGTTGTCATCCGCAACTATCCAGTCTCCCGGATTTACCTCGACGCCTCCGCAGATTATCTTAACGTTTATCTCCCCGAAGCCCTTGGGTTCTCCGGCATTCGGAACGATTTTCTTGGCGAAGACAGGAAATCCCAGCTTCGCTATATCATCAACATCCCTAACGGCTCCGTCTATTACTACCCCCTCTATCCCCTTATTCATGCAACTCCTCGTCGCCAGTTCTCCCCAAACTGCCGCGTTATCTCCGGAACACTTGATCACGATTACATCTCCCTTTCCGGCAACATCTATCGCCTCAACGGTCTTAGCCCAGTCACCGTCCATCGTGTAAACCGTAACGGCCTTACCTACGATCTTCCTCCCCTTTACTATCGGCTTGATCCCCTCCATAGCCCTTGCTCTATGCATGGCATCGCTTACGTTCGGAGTCGTAACCTGCATCAGAATCCTTCGAATTTCTTCATCTATCGAAGCCCTTCTAATCCTTATCTCCCTCGATTTAGCATATGCGGAATCTATGGCTTCTCTGATTTTCCGAGCCGAAGCCGTTACATCCTTGGATTTCACGATGTTGCTCCCGACTATGACTATGTCCGCACCCAGGGCAACGCAAGCAGAAGCTCTTTCCGCATCCAAGCCTCCTGCAACTGCCACGGGGATGCTAACCGCATCGACTACATCCTTAAGAATTTCGAGCGGATCGTAGCCGAGCATCTGAACGTCTATTCCGACGTGAACGTTTACGTAATCAACACCCAATTCTTCAAGCTGTTTTGCTCTTTCAACCGGATTAGGATGATTGATCAGGTCGACCATAACCTTACAGCCGTATTTCCTTCCAGCCCTGATTGCTTCAGCGATTGTGGAATCGTTGCTCAAGGCGAGTATTATAACTACATCCGCACCGCTCTTCGCGCACATCTCAACCTCCAAGGCTCCGGTGTCTATCGTCTTCATATCAGCAACGATCGTTCTTTCCTTAAACTCGCGCTTTATAGTCCTGATAGCGTTCATACCCTCGCTCTTGATTAGAGGCGTTCCTACTTCTATCCAATCCGCTCCTCCCTTTAAAGCCAACTTAGCGATTTCAACTGCTCTTTTAAGCTCAACCAGATCCAAAGCAACCTGAAGGATGGGTTTGTCCATATCATCAGTTCCGCAATAAGGATATAAGAGTGTAATCCATAGAAATATTCGTGAAGTGCGAGCTGTGCGGCAACGAAACTTACACCGATACGATTCCGATCTGCCCGAATTGTTCGAGGACGGAAAAAGCTTTGGAGTTCGTTGCAAGGCTACATCCGGATGTAGGTAAGATTAAAGGCGAAGGGATCGCGAAGTGCAGATTGTGTTCAAACGAGTGCGGTTTCGACGATCAGGGGTTATGCGGACTTAGAATCGTTCACAACGGTAAACTCAGATCGCTGGTTAGCTCTGATAAAGCTATTCTAAGTTGCTACGAAGATTCTCTGCCGACGAACTGTTGCAACGCTTGGTTTTGCGAAGGTTCAAAGCTTAGAGGCGTGAACTTGGCTGTATTTTATTACGGTTGCAACTTCGATTGTCTTTACTGTCAAAACTGGTCTCACAAATTCGTCTCGGAGAAAAATTTGGTTACAGTTGAGGAGATGGTAAAAAAAGCTATGCCGAAAAGAGTTAAGTGCATCTGCCACTTCGGCGGATCTCCGGAGCCTCAGCTTCCCTTCGCAATTAAGTTCAGCAAAGAGGTTTTGAAGAGGAGAAACGTGATGATATGCTGGGAGTGGAACGGAGCCGGAAGGACTTCTTTAGCCCTGAAAGCGGCGAAGCTGAGCCAAAAAAGCAACGGAACGGTCAAATTCGATCTTAAGGCTTGGAATCCGAATCTTCATAGGATCCTCACCGGCAGGAGTAACGAGCAGACGCTGAGAAACTTTGAAAGGATATTCGACAAATATCCGGAAGTTTTATCTGCCACCACTTTGCTCGTTCCTTACTATGTAGATGAAGAGGAGGTTGAGGGTATTGCGAGGTTTATAGCTTCGCTGAGCGACGAAATTCCATACAGCCTACTGATATTCCATCCCGATTTCAGGCTTTCCGACATGCCGATAACGCCGAAGAGTCAGGTTAAGAGATGCTACGAGGTTGCGAAGAGGTATCTCAAAAAGGTGCATATAGGAAACATGCACCTTCTCAAATGGGCTCTGGATTGACGAAGCCGATCCGAGCTTATAAAACGTCACTAAGAAATCCCCGGTTTTCACCGGTCGACGAAGTTGTATTTTAGGAACTCCCCAAAGTATACTGTGCAAATTTTAAATATGTTATCAAATTCAGTTCGAGATAAGATAAGTCAGATTCTTGAAGCTATGAACTCAAAGATCAGCTTTGCGACGAGCATGGGAGTAACCCTTTCCGAATCCGGAACGACCTCAACGAAATCTATTGCAAATATATTATCGAACGCTTCGAAGAACTTGAGCATAACTATTGGATTCAAGCCGAACGGTTCCGGAGTTGAAACACCCGGAGCGAAGGCTGGATCGAAGGCGTCAACGTCTATGGAAAGATATATCGGTCTATCTCCGACAATTCTCTTGGTTTCCCTTAAAACTTCATCGAAGTTCTGCCACGAATAGAAGTATTTTATTCCGTTCTCTTCGGCGAAAAATTTTTCCCCCTTAGTTCCGCTCCTAATACCGATTTGAACTATATCCCCAACCCCAAGCTCGAAGATCCTTCTCGTAGTGCATGCGTGGTTGAACTTATCGTCGTCGAATTCATCTCTGAGATCGAAATGAGCGTCGAAAACGACGTAGCAGATCTCGCTTAAATCGAGCTTCAAACCCTTCAATATTGCGTAGGTAACGGTATGCTCTCCGCCCAATCCGATCGGAATCTGCCTGTCTGGCTCAACCTTTGCAAGAAATTTTCCGACATTTCCAATTACCCTCTCAAAGTTTCCGTCCGCGTTCACATTCCCGGCATCGCAAATCTTTGCAAAATCAAGCTCGAAATCGAAGTAAATGGAGTAGTTTTCCAAATTCCAGCTTGTCTCCCTTATCGCATTCGGCGCGAATCTCGCGCCGGGCTTAAACGATTGAGTCGCATCGAATGGAATTCCGAAGATTACGAACTCGGCTTCCTCAAAATTTGAATTGGAGCAGGCAAAAAAAGAGTCTATGTGCATGCTACTTCTCCGCTATCTTTTTCTTTCCAAGGGATTCGATGTAAACTATCTCCTTACCCGGCTCTATTTTATCCTTCAACTCTTCCGGAATCGGAAGCTCGAAGGTCTCGTAGGTTTCTAAATCCATAAGTTGAGCGACATCACCCATTACGCTTATCACCTGAGCCCTCTTTCTCTCAACTATCGGCACGTATACCTTTGCCGTAACCGGCTGAACTATGCTCCTCTTCTGCCCATCGAAGATGCCTATGGCATCTATCCTCGCCTTCGCGGCACCGTGCTTACCGGGCTTGCTCACGGAGATACTTACGATCTCGCAGGGTTCATCGTCTATGACTATGTATCCACCCTCCTTAAGCTGTCTAACTTCAGCCTGCACCTTCATAATTTCAGCCTTCCGCCAATTATTTTTAAGACTTTCTAATCACGGTTCGGACTTTTCCTTTGGAAGAACCTTGTATATCTCTTCAAGCAGTTCATCGTCACTCTTGCCTTCCGGATCTATTCCAAGATCCTTAGCAATCTTTTCAAGCTTGCTCCTCTTTTCGCTCGAAGTATATTTACCCTCCCTTAGCTTCCTCTCGAACTCGATGAGTTCGAGCTCAGCTTCTCTCTGCGCCTTCTTGAACTCGCCCATGCTCCTCCCCAAACTCCTCGCTAATTCCGGTAACTTGTTCGCTCCGAACAGCAAGAACGCAATCAGCAATATAACCAGCAGTTCGTTGGGACCGATCGGCAACTGTTCCTTCATGACTGGAACCATTCGATCACCCCCTTCTACTCAACCCGTCGCTATTTAAAGATTCTCTCAAATCGGAAGTTAACTCTTCAATCTTTTTTCTTTGAATTTCCTTAAGTTTTTCTTCCGTCGGTATTTCCTGACCGTATAGAATTTCGAGTTCGAGCCTCCTTTTAGCCTTTTGGTATTCTCCGTAAATCCTGCCGGCTGTTCTGGCTAAATCGGCCAATTTGTCTGGACCAAGAAGAATGATTGCGAGGATTACGATCAGGGTTAGTTCGCTCCAGCCGAACATTATAGATCAGTCTTTGTCAAGAAATTTAAGAGTTTTTGAAGAAAGGTTCTCTCAAGGCAACAGCCTTCCTTATAGCTTCTACCATCTCATCGTAGCTCAATCCCCTCAAATCGACCAAATTGTCGTTTCTGAGCAGGCATGGTTTTACCTTTCCATCGGAAGTTACCCTTATTCTCGTGCAACGCATGCAGAACTCCCCGTGAAAGGGGCGAACGAACTCGACGGCTTTGTTCCCGAACACGTATTGTTTTCTGTTGTGCAACCCTCTAATTATTACCCTCTCTGCAATTTTACCGAATTTCGATTCGATTTCGGACAGATCGACGTAGTAATCGGGCATGTTCACGACTTCGATCAGCTGAAGGATCACGTTTATCCTTTCTATATTAAATTTTGAGGAGAACTCCAGCAGATCTTCAATTTCATCTTCGTTTATTCCCTTTAAAACTACCATATTCAGCTTTATCGGAAAAAGACCCGCATCGCATGCCGAATAAATTCCTTCGATCACCCTTTTCAGCATATTTCTTCCGGTTACGAGCTTGTATCTTCTTTCGTTCAATGTATCTAAACTTACGTTCACCCTGTTCAAACCCGCATCCTTCAAATCGTAAGCCAACTTGGACAGCAAAGTTCCGTTCGTCACGATCGATATTTCCTTAAAGGGAGGCATCTCCTGAACTATTTCGACGATATCCTTTCTTATCAGTGGTTCTCCGCCCGTTATCTTAACCTTCTCAACGCCCAGATCGTAAAAAGCTCGGCATATGCCTGCAATTTCATCGACGCTCATCTCATCTCCAGAGGATAGTTCGCCCTCTCTGTGGCAGTAGATACATCTCAGGTTGCATCTGTTGGTGACGGAAATCCTCAGATGCCGGATAACTCTTCCGTATCTATCTACAAGCACCTTACCACCTTCAGGATCTTTTTGTAATCTTCGTCGGTGTTAACATTTATGAAGGAAAGTAGATCCTCATCAAATATTCTAAGCTTATCTATCGGATAGTATATAGCGTTCATGCTCCTTATAGCCTTGTAAACTCTGCGTTCTCCCTTCTCTATGCATTTTCCAATCTTACCGATTGCGTTATATGAGTAACAAGCCAGAAGGGGTTCGATCTTTCCGTCGATCCAAGTGGGCACAACGGCATCTGCTCTCTCTTCAACGCACTTCTTGAACAGAAATTCTGCAAGTTCTCTCTTAACGAGCGGCATATCAACTGCAACGATCAGAGTGTAATCCTTAAAGTGCTTTAAGGCTGAATATATCCCGGCGAGCGGGCTGAAGTTTTTGATCTCGTCAACTACGGTTTCTCCGAATTTCGAGTATTCTTCAGCCTGATCTTCGTCTCTGCAGACTAAAACCACGTCGCAATCGTAGAATTTCTCTATTATCCTTTCCACAAACGTCTTCCCGCACAGATCCAGCAGACCCTTGTCCCTTCCAATCCTCTCACTCTTCCCGCCGACGAGTATCGCAACGTTCACCTAAAATCGTTTCAACCTTTTGGTTATAAGTTCAGCGAGAGCAAAGTTCTATATGACTTGCCGACATCAACATTCCAATGATCGTTCCGGCAGAGGAACTGCTGAGGATTGAGAGGAAGATAAACTGGGATGAATACATCGAGAAGGTTAAGCCGATCGTTGAAAGGGTTAGGCAGGAAGGAGACAAAGCCCTCATAGAATTCACTAAGCAGTTTGACGGCGTCGAGCCTAAATACTTGAGAGTGCCTAAGGATGAGATCGACAGGGCTTACGACGTCGTAGATGATGAGATAATAGATGCCTTGGAATTGGCGAAGGAAAACATAGAACGCTTTCATTCCATAACTGCAGTGGAGAGGGACATGAAAATAGACTTCGGCGACTGCATTTTGGGTAAGAAGTATACGCCTCTGGATTCCGTCGGCATATACATCCCCGGCGGAAGGGCGAGCTATCCTTCAACCGCTCTTATGGCTGGAATTCCCGCGAATATCGCCGGAGTTGAAAGAATCGTGGCATGCACTCCTCCGGATAAGGACGGAAGGATAAGGCCCCTGACTCTCGTAGCTTGCGACATAGCCGGAATAAAGGAGATATATGCAGTTGGTGGTGCTCAGGCTATAGCCGCGATGGCTTACGGGACGGAGACGATAAGGAGAGTTGATAAGATAGTGGGTCCGGGAAACGTCTACGTTACCGCGGCGAAGCTCCTCGTTCAGAAGGATGTGCCGATAGACATGCCTGCAGGTCCTTCAGAAATATTAGTAATCGCCGACGAAACGGCAAATACTGAGTTTGTAGCTTTGGACTGTGTAGCCCAGCTTGAGCACGATCCGATGGCTTTAGCCATCGTCCTCACGACTTCAAGGTATTTGGCTGAGAAGGTTGATGAATTTGCAAAGAGCATTGTCGCAGAGCATTCAGCTGAGATCAACCTGAACAATCTAAAGATTGCGGTCGTAAGGGATATAGATGAAGCTATAAGGTTGGCGAATAAAATAGCCCCGGAGCATCTTTCGATGATGTTTGAGAGGGCTGAGGATTACTTAGATAAGATAAAGCACGCCGGAAGCGTTTTCATCGGGGAATTCAGTCCGGTTGCGTGCGGAGATTACGCAAGCGGGACAAATCACATACTGCCCACTTCTGGATACGCGAAGGTGTTTTCCGGCATAAGCGTTGAGACGTTCATGAAGCACGTAACGTATCAGATCCTGAGCGAGGAAGCTCTCAGAAGGATAGGCAATGCGGTGATAAAGCTCGCAAGGGCTGAAGGTCTGCCGTTACATGCCCTATCTGTGGAGAAAAGGCTCGGTCCGAGGTCTTCATCATAACTCAGCCGGGACCAATCTCCTCATCGCCCCATATTTTTATTCCTCCGCTTTATTTATCCGTTACCGATTCTACAGGTCGCGGTGGTGGTATGCGGGAGGGTATGGGAAGAGCTGGAAAAGTTTATAAGTTGCCACTCGATAGAACAACGAAGACTATTACGATTTGTGCATTCTGCTCATCCTGCTACCCATCGCAATTCTTGCGATCCTAATCGTTCCGATTTTAGTGACCTACATGTACTCTCCGAGTAAGGTAATCCTCGAAGACGACAGAATAGTAATTGAGAGAGTTCTGGACAAAGTTGAAATCTTCTACGCGAATATAAGAGAAGCATCCTTACTAAGCAAACCGAAGATGTTGAGAATATTCGGCTCAGGCAGATTGTTCGGATACTTCGGAATGTTCCGCCTTAGTGGTGAGACAGTGCACGTTTACGCGAGAAGGATGAGGGATTTCGTGCTGATAAAGGCCGATAAGACTTACTTAATTGCTCCGGAGAATCCAGAAGATTTCATGAGAAATCTGAAACATGTAACGGTAGAGTAATATATCCGAAGTCATTTGGAAGGGAAGATGAGAAAGTGGACGAGCGAAATTGGGGAGGAAGACGTGGGTAAGGAGGTTCTACTTTACGGCTGGGTTCACGAAGTCAGAGATTTGGGAGGTCTCGTCTTCCTGATTCTGAGGGATAGGGAGGGATTCATTCAGATTACGTTACCGAAAAAGAAGGTAGACCCGAAGACTTTCGAAATGGCTAAGAAGGTTCATAGGGAAAGTGTGATTAAGGTCGTCGGAGTCGTAAAGAAGGAGCCGAAGGCACCGGGTGGATACGAAGTAATTCCGAAGGAGATCGAAGTCCTGAACGAGGCAACCGTTCCCCTTCCTCTGGAAGTCACCGAGAAGGTTCCGGCGGAACTCGACACACGTTTGGATCACAGGTTCATGGATCTAAGAAAACCGAGGGTGCAGGCAATATTCAGGATAAGACACCAAATTATGCAGAGCGTCAGGCAGTTTTTGAGCGAGGAAGGCTTCATAGAAGTCCATACACCTAAGATCGTATCAACGGCTACGGAAGGTGGAACAGAGCTATTTCCGATAAGCTACTTCGAGAAGGAGGCTTTTCTAAACCAGAGCCCCCAGTTATACAAACAGATCCTCATGGGTGCGGGATTGGAGAGGGTATTTGAGATCGGTCCGATTTTTAGGGCGGAGGAGCATAACACAACCCGACATCTAAACGAGGCTATATCGATCGACATCGAGATGAGCTTCACGGATCACGAAGGGGTTATGAACGTTCTCGAACGCCTTATAGCGAGAGTTTACGAAGATGTGGCTGAAAACTGCCAGAAGTTCTTGGATTGGCTGAACGTAAAGCTTGAGATTCCGGAGGTTCCGTTTGAAAGGTTAACCTACGATGAAGCTTTGGAAATAGCGAGGAGGAAGGGCGAGGAAATTCCTTGGGGCGTTGACCTTAGCACACCGGCTTTGAGGGCTATAGGGGAGGAGATGGAGAACGAACACTACTTCATCGTCGATTGGCCGACCGAATCGAAACCATTCTATGCGATGCCTTACGAAGATAAGCCGGAAATCTGTAAGAGCTTCGATTTGATGAAAGGAGCCTTAGAGCTTGCAAGCGGCGCTCAGAGAATTCACAAATACGATATGCTCGTCGAGAGGATAAAGCAGTGCGGATTGAGTCCGGAGAGCTTCGAGTTCTACTTGGAAGCTTTCCGCTACGGGATGCCACCACATGCTGGCTGGGGGCTTGGGGCGGAAAGGTTTCTTATGTCCATGCTCGATCTTAAGAACATAAGAGAAGCCGTGCTGTTTCCGAGGGATAGGCACAGGCTTACACCCTGATCCTCTTTTTAAAGACTTCCCTTCCACCGTTCCAGCTTATCGTAAGCTTTGCGTCGACGTATCCCTTACTTTTAATCCTCAATCCGTCGAAGAAACCGACGGAAATTTCAACTTTCTTTTCAACGCTACTATTCGGCTCCATATCTCCGACCTTAATGACGAGCTTGTCCTTCCCGTTCGCCTTTTTTCGCGTATCCATCTTTGTTGATCAACCTCGCAGTTATAATCCTGCTTAACGCTCCGCTTTCTTCAACCCGAACGATTTCGATGTCGAACTTCCGCTTGGGTGTTCGAGTTATCATCTTCGGGCTTTTTATTCACCTTTACCTTGTGTTTAGCGGTGGACAACTACTTTGGGCATGACTACGAACGCGAAGGACAACACCACGCCGAGCAATACAACCATTACGATTACCTTTGATTTCATCAGAAGCACCTCAGACCGTCGTGATTTCATCACAACTCAGCACGGCTCTCCCTCATCATCGGCTCAACATCCTTCGGTGTTTGGTTAATAATATATTTACTTCGCGTATTCCGGCAACAATCTGATCGTCATCATAGGCGGTGTTTGGTTAATAATATATTTACGCCTACCCCAACCGTCAACGATGAAAGCGTCGGCTCCGGCGAAGATCATCCTCTTCGGTGAGCACGCGGTAGTTTACAAGAGGCACGCGGTTGTCACCGCTATAAACCTCAGGTGTTATGCGGAAGCAAAGAAGAGCGACGAGATAAGGATTTATTCTCCCTTGGGCGTTACCGGATTAGATTTCAAAGTCCATCCGTATGTCTCTTACGCCATAAAGAGGTTCAGCGAGGTTAAACCGATAGACGGAGTGAAAATAAGGATTGAAAGCGACATTCCGATCGCCTCGGGCTTGGGAAGCTCATCAGCTGTGACGGTGGCTGTTCTAAAGGCTTTGGACGGGGAATTCGATGCCGGATTGAGCAAAGACGAAATATTCGAACTTGCGAGGAAGGTTGAGTTGGATGTGCAGGGAATTGGAAGCGGAACCGATCCCTTCGTAGCCACCTTCGGCGGAACTTGGCTCATTCCCGACAGAAAGCCGATTAAGATTGGAAACGTCAAGTTGTTAGTGATAAATACGGGCGAAAGTTCGATAACGGCTGATATGGTCAGAAAGGTCGCCGAGCTTAGAGGAAGGTATCCAAAGATTGTCGACGGAATCTTCGATACGATCGATGTGATAGCGCTCGAATCCGTCGAACCTTTGGAAAAAGGAGATATAAAAACGCTTTCTGAGCTGTTCTTCCTTAATCAGTGCATGCTCAAGGCCATAGGCGTTAGCAGTAAGAGGATAGACGAACTCGTCGATAGACTTGCCGAACTCGGCGTATCGGCTAAGATTACCGGCGCCGGCGGGGGTGGTTGTGTCATAGGTATCGGCGATGACAAATCGATTGAAAGGGCAAAGAGTGTTTTCGGCGGAATTCTGGTTGAAGCCGGTGCCGAAGGAGTTAGATTTGAAAATGAAAGTAAAGTTTAAATACTCGTTCAACCAAGCTCGGTGAAACGAATCGGAGGAGTTGGAATTGGCTGAAATTACGGAAGTTAGAATATATAAAGCGAGAGGAAACGGAGCCGTAAAAGCGTATGCGTCTATAAGCTTGGATGGAGAGTTTGTAGTAAAGGGAATTAAGATTTTGGAGAACGAAAGGGGACTTTGGGTAAGCATGCCGAGTAGGAAGGGTAAGGACGGTTCGTATCAGGATATATTCCATCCAACGAATAGGGAAGCGAGAGAAAAGATAGTTAATGCTGTCCTACAAGCGTATAGGGAGCAGCTGTAATCCAATTGGGAGTTTTTTTGAATAGCTTTTTTGAATATTTTATTTTAAGTTGGAATCCACCTCTCTATCAGCGTGCATATTATAGCCGTGGATATTCCAGCCGCGGCCATTTTAATACCGGATAATATCAGATTCCTCTTCGAAAGCTTTCCTAAGTAGCCGCCTATCGAAAACAGAAGCAAAATCGTCAGAATTACAGCCCAAATTAGAGCGTAGGTTTTGCTTAATCCTAAGAACAGTGCGATTATAAAGGGAATTATAGGAATTACCGATCCGACAATCGTCGCAACTCCATCTGAAATTCCGCTCAAAATCGTTGACTTTAGCATGTCCTTATACAGTTCCGTTTTCCTTAGCTCTGGATAAACCACCATCGCCTTTTGAATTTCCATCAGCTTTCTCTCGGCTTCAGACTTCTCCGCCGTGAAGGCTCCGAGTATGTTCGAAAGTCCGTTCGCAACTCCTCCGCCAATCCCGGCGGCTATTATTATTCCGATGCTCGCATTCTGAGCACCTATAACTACGCCAAGCGTTGACAGAGAACCGTCTATCAGCCCCCTGAAGATGTATCGTCGCATTTTAAAATAGCTTTTGAGCGGACAAATTTAATCCTTACGATTTTAAGCATTAACCTTTTTAATTAAACTGAGTATTGCTCGTTATGGGTAGGGCTTGGAAGTTCGGTGATGATATAGATACCGATGTAATTATTCAGGGGAAGTATTTGGTTATAAACAATCCGAAGGAACTTGCCAAGCACGTTTTCGAAAACATCCGACCCGAATTTGCGAAAGAAGTAAAGCCCGGCGACTTCGTGGTTGCGGGAGAGAACTTCGGATGCGGTAGCAGTAGAGAGCACGCTCCGTTGGCTTTGAAAGCGACCGGAATAAAAGCGGTTATAGCCAAATCGTATGCGAGGATATTCTTCAGAAATGCGATAAACATAGGTTTGATGGTTCTGGAGTGCGATACGGATAGGATAGATGACGGAGACGAGCTCGATGTCGATCTTAGCAGGAACGTCGTCGTTAACAAGACTAAGGGGGAAGAGTATCCCGTTAACCCGATTCCCGACTTCTTGAAGCGGATTATGGACAAGGGAGGTCTAATAAACTTTGCAAGGGAGATCTACAGGAAGGAGGTGGAAAGATGCTGAGCGTAAACGAGTTGGCTTTGGATATCGTCGAAGATATGCTCGATTATGAGGAGGAGCTGAACGTTCGATCTAAGAAGTTCAGTAACGGAGCTACTGTTATAGATTGCGGAGTCAATACGAAGGGCGGCTACGATGCCGGAATAATGTTCGTTCAAATTTGCATGGGTGGATTGGCTGGAGTTAATATACAGGTTGACGAGATAAACGGAATTCCGATTCCATTCGTTTGGGTTTACACTGATCATCCCGCTTTGGCATGCCTGGGCTGTCAGAAGGCAGGATGGAAGATCGAATTCGATAACTTTAAAGCTATAGCGAGTGGACCGGCAAGAGCTTTGGCTTTGAAACCGAAGGAAACCTACGAGCTTATAGAATACGAAGACGACACCGATTATGCTGTAATTGCGCTCGAAGCCGACAGGTTGCCGAACGCCGAAGTTATGGAGTTCATCGCGAGGGAATGTGATGTCGACGTGGAAGAAACTTACGCAGTTGTAGCTCCGACCAGATCTTTGGTAGGAAGCATTCAGATCTCTGCGAGGGTTCTGGAAACAGCCCTTTTCAAGATGGTTCAGCTCGGCTACGATCCGAAACTCGTTAGAAATGCGATTGGAAGAGCGCCAATTGCGCCGATTATGGAGGATGATATTAAAGCAATGGGTGCAACGAACGACAGCATAATCTACTACGGTAGCGTTATACTCACGGTTGATAGGTATGATGATGTTCTTGGGAGTCTGCCTTCCGACACCTCCCCGTCTTACGGAAAGCCGTTCTACGAGATATTTAAGGAGGCTGGAGGTGATTTCTACAAGATCGATCCAAACGTTTTTGCTCCAGCTAAAGTAGTGATAAACGATGCCTCAAGCGGCAAAACTTACGTTCACGGAAGGTTGAACGCCGAAGTCCTTCTGAAATCTTACGGCTTACTTTAATAATTTTTCAGTCCTTTCTTCTTTCTCTCTTTTTAAGAAGTGAAGGTAGGTGTATCATGTATCTGCCCTCCTCTTGGAGGGCTATGACGATACCATCTCTGCTCAGAATATTTTCGAGTTTGATTTCATACATTCCTGGTGCTATAATTTTGACGCTCTCAATACCTTCAAAGTCTTCAATCTTCACTTCTTCTTGTTTTTCTCTACTCTCAGATTCGGGTTTGACATCTTTCTTCATTTCGGAAGATCTTTCGGCTAACCTTTTCTTGGGAACGTAAAGAAACTTATTGTTTCCGCATTCGCAACCGTTCAAAATCCTGTAATCTCCATCCGGATATATTTTCCCACACTTCGTGCACTTGTGCGGCATATCGATCACGGCTTCACGAGAGCTTTAATCAGATCGTCCCTCTTTACGAGCGTCTTGAGTTTGTTTGCCGGTCCTATTACCGTAAGTCTTCCTTCCTTCTTTCCAAACAGCTTGCTTAGAAATCCCCCAGATTTCTGTGGATAAGTTTCGACTTCGATTCCTACGAAGTTTTCATGATCGATTTCGAGCATCGTTAGCTCTATCAGTTTAGCTTCCTCTTCTGGAGTTAGACCCGACTCAAGAACGACGATCGTGCCCGACTTAACTTCATCTAAGATCATTCTGAGCTTTTCCATTGAAGACATCTTTTCGAGCCTTTCCTTAGAGATGAGATTTAGTTGAACGCCCTCCATAAGATCACCCAAACTTTTCGGCTATACACTTATAGAGCGTATCTATATTCAATCCTTTTAAAGCCGAAATCGGAACTACGGTGTGCTGAGGAAATGCTGCTTTGATCCTTGCCGGAGATGCATTCGGCAGATCGATCTTGTTCGCAACTATTATAAGCGGGAGGTTCCTTGCTTCTATGTTTCCAACGATGGTTATGTTCACCTGAGTGAAGGGATCCTCGGTTGCGTCCATAACCAAAATCACACCGTCCAAGTCGTCGAGCCACTTTATAGCTTCGATGACTCCTTCAGTAGCTTCCTTAGCCCTTCTCTTAGCCTCCTCCTCGCTCAAACCGTATTTCAAGAAATCGTGAAAGTCGATCTTTGTAGCTAAACCCGGTGTATCGACTATGTCTATCGTCACTGATTTGCCATCTACTTCAATTGTAACCCCCTCTCTGAGCCTCGCCCTCCTCGTTTCGTGCGGGATTTCGCTGACTGATCCCATGACATCGCCGACCCAGTCCCTAAGAATTCTGTTTGCAAGCGTAGTTTTGCCAGCATTTGGAGGACCGTAAATACCTATTTTCATTCGGTTCTTCTTCTTTAGAAACTTGAAAATTACGCTAAATTTCTTTTTAATTCTGAGTATTAGACTCATGAGTTCACCTCTAATGTTCTATTCAATGTAGATAATTTAAACTTTTGCTCAAGCAATTTTTATAAAAATTAATTATTCAATAGTTATAGCTTCGTTCGGGCATATCTCAACGCAAGTCCCGCATTCAGTGCATATATCCGCATCGACGTGAGCAATGTCGTTAAGTTCTATCGCTCCAACCGGGCATTCGTCAACGCATTCTCCACATCCGTCGCATTTGTCCTCATCAACGACAGCTGGCATAGC
>WAKM01000052.1 GCA_015523335.1 Archaeoglobaceae archaeon
TCTGCCTTCTCTCCCGATTTCGTGTAATAATGCCCCATCTTTACTACTTCCATCGATTTACAATGCGGACATATCATTATATTTATACACTTAATTGAATATAAATGTTACGGTAACACTACCCATTTACATTCAACAGTAAGTTAAAGTATATATCCCTAACACCATTTTGGTAAACTATTTGGTCTATGCGCAGTATCATCACTTTTCGTCTTTGTATATATATACGGCATTTTCGTCGATAATCATATAGTTCTCACCTCTTTTGACTATCGGCTTATCAACAACCTCGAAAACTTTTTTAAGATCATCTTCGCTTCTTAGGAACAATACGCCTTTACCGTCGAATCTAACACTTTCGCAATCTACGGCATACTTATCCAGACCTTTAGCTCTCCTTTCAACTCTCAGGTATGACGAATACGCGAAGATAGGTAGCAAAACTGTTAGCGGAATTGTAAATAGTATTCTTGAGATCCAGACATCTATACCCATCACCTTATTGCTAAAAACTCTGTTCGAATATTCTGGAATTTTTGTAACTTTTCTTGTGTTCTCAAAATGAATTAAACCTGAATCTTTGATGAAATCAATTCTGTGCTTAAAAGTTCCGTTACAGGTAGTTATTTCAAAATATACCTTTGGTTTTAGGCTTCTAACCTTCAGATCACCTAAAACTTTGGATATTTCCATATTCAGCTTCGAAACGTTCAGAGTGTAGTTTGCTGAAAAACAACCGACGAAGCTACCGTTCTTCTCGAAAATTTCTTTTTCCAGTATTACGTGATCCTTATCTCTACCAGTGTTAATCGAGTAGACAACTATACCCCTAAACGTGTAATTCCCTCGAATAGACTGTTCGCTTTTAAATTTATAATTCAAAACGATATCTTCTACGAGCGAAGTTGGGTAATATTCTAAACTGCAATTCCGTCCATAGTACTCGTTTGGCTTTAGATACGCGTAATGTTCCAAATTACCCTCCTTGATTTTGTAATTTGCGACTTCCTTTACAACCCTCTTATCTGGAGTTATCCACGAAACTGCAGTAGCTGAACCTAAGATTAGAACGCATACGAGCAATATCCATAATATCTTTTCTATGAACTCCTTCATGGGTTACACCTCACATTAAATTTTAAAATGGCACTACCACCATCCCATTTTGCGATAATTAAAATTGGAACTTCAGTAACATTGTTTTTTATGGATCCAGAAACGACAACGCTATCCGTAGGAGCCACTGCAAATACTCTCGAATCTAAGTTTACGTATTGACAACTGGATACAACGTGAACATATACGTATTTGTCTTCCCAAAGATAGTTGTGAACGTTGATCGTAAGGCTACCGTTGACGCATTTACCATCGACCGCTATAAAACTCTGACTTGGATCAACTACGCTTGCAGATACACTTCTAAACGCATCGTAGCTCATCATACTGTAACCGGCTAATATTGTAAGAATCAACATAATTAGCCTCATAAAAACCTCCTCCTTACCACAAATACAGTTTCATTGCCAGAACCAGTTGCGAAGTATATGATTGCGAAGAGAAGTGCAAATTCTGTTGAAAATGCAATGAGTGGGAGATATGGAGTTATCGATGCCATACTCACGATAAAGTTCGAGGGTAGCAGTAAAGGATAGGCGTAGATTTTTATATTTTCTGAGTATACCATAGTTTTGGAAGGCACTCTGACGCGCATACTCACGCTTTCCAAACTTCTTCCGGCTAATGTGAGGGATGTTTTGTTTAGCTTTAGTCTAGTTCCGATCGGATCGAGCACGTAAACAGCCGGATAGATCCAATTATTTTTAATCTCGATAGTTTTTTCGAATTCAGAATTGGGTAGATACCATCCGTCCCTCTGTCCGCCGGCTAAAGTTGACGCGTAGCTGAAACCAATCTGTCCCCATGAACTCATTATGGCTAAAATCAATACGGCTATCGTTATGGCAGATATCGACGAATAGAGTGTTTTGTATTTTATAATCAACTTTCTTTTTCTTCTGTTCTTTTTCTTATTTCCAGTTAGAAGAACGGATCCAACGGCAAGTAATGTCAACGCCAAATATAGGTTGGCAACTCTTCTCGAAATCTCCTCGATGTATATCCCTATTTTAGGAATCCTAATTGGTTTACCGTTCAATGTTATTACAGTTCCTGCGATATCCGATTCGTTCACGGGCTTTGCAAAACTGTTCTGCTGATCCGTTGCTACGTTGTTATCACCCTTCGTTATGTAGCCCCCACTAACTTTGGCGTAAACTCTATGAACTGTCCAATGTCCGTTCATCTTGAACACGATTATCTGTCCAACGTCGCCCTTTGATATTGGGTTTATGAAAAACATGTCACCGACCTCAAGAGTAGGATTCATGCTGTTGGAGGTTACATAGGACATTAATACTGGTCTGTCGAGTGCAAAACCTATTAGAGATATGGAGATAAATGCTACAAGCGTTAAGGCGATCAGATTGGACATCATTTTGATCACAAAAAAATAAAAAATTAGATCTTGCAGGCACCAGCCCACGCCTGAATGTCCATGTTAACTTGATGCCCACCTAAATCTTCGCACGTGTTGTCAAATATGAATCCAATTTTAACGGGAGTTCCATGCTCGACCGTAAACTGTATCTGGGTTCCCGGATCAGCTATGCTGGCTGTTCCGTTGTTGTAATATTCGCCAGCGAACACCTTAACACCTTTACCTTGCGGAACTGAAATCTGAACGCATATCGGGAAGTTACCTTTGCTATTCTCCCAAAGCTCGTTGCTCACTTCGAACATCTCTTCAAATACATATGTCGTGTTGTGGCTCATTCCACTCCCACCGCCGTCTGGATAGTTGGGGTTGTCGGGCGAAATCTGGATGAGTAGTTTTCCGTTGCTCAAATACGCGTAATCCTGAAGAGGTGTTAGGTCAATCAGTTCGTCATCGTCTGCCGTTATGTTCACAGTTATGCTTCTGTCGGCTTTGTAGTATCTGAAGTTTGCGCCGACTCCGATAGTTAAAGTTAGTCCTACTATCAGTAAGAGCAAACCTAACAGCTTTTTCATTTTTCATCACCCTCCTCCGCAAACATTCTGCAATTCAGCAGGCTCGGTTCCAAGCCTGTATGCCTTTATGGTCATCTTCGCGTTCCAAACGTCTCCCGGACTGTCACCATCTGCACTCAGATCAACACCTATGCTCTTCACATCTCCTGGGTTAAGAACGAAGCAAACATCTGTTCTCGCAGTATCGCTTGAGGTGGCAGCTGAACCGGTAGCTACGGAGTAAACTCCACCTTGAGTGCTGTAGAACTCTATGTTCGAGTTGTTGGATGTTATCCTAACGACTATTGTGGTGTCCTCCCATAGATCGTTGCTAACGTTAAATACTTCGTTGAAATTGTATTCGCTTGCCGGACTTATTCCGTTGCCGTATCCGGGATAGTTCGGATTGTTTGGTGAGAAATCAAGAACGAGTTCTCCTTTAGCGTCGATGTATGCGTATGGCTGAACTGGTTCTAAGTTTATGAGTTCAGCGTCGTCCGTCGTTATATTCCAATGCACACTTCTACTTGCGTTGTAGTCGCTGAATGTGGCGCTTGCACCCACTATGAGGCAAACTGCCACCATTGCACCTAAAACTCCCAACGACATTTTCAATTTCGACACCTCACCTACAATCAAATATTAATTTTTCACCATATTTATAATAGCAAGAAAAGATAATTAGAACGAAACATCAGAAGGACAAATCAGGAAGAAAAATAAGTAAAAAAGCTCATTCTAAATCCCTTAACTCCAAGAACTTTTTGAGAAAGCTCGTTCCTTTGTCTGTTATCTTATACAAATTTTTTCCGTTTCTCGAAAACATCGTAATTAGACCTTTCTCTATCAAATACTCTATATATGCCTGCGCCATCTTGAAGTTTATGTTCGCTCCGTATACGATCCTCGTAATCGTTGCCTCGTTTATTACAATTTCAAGTATTGCCACCATTACTTCGTATCGAGACCTTTTGTCTTTCATTGCCAATCCATATTAGATATTCAAATCATGCTATATATACTTAGCCCCATATTTAAGTCGGTAATATATAACTATTACAATTATAATGGGGCGAAAAAATGGTGGTGTATCCGCAATAGTTATAAACATAGATGCAGACAATAACTCCGAGCGCCGGTGGTGTAGCCTGGTAACACAGGGGCTTGCCGAGCCCCTGCCCCGGGTTCAAATCCCGGCCGGCGCACTTTTATCTAACAACCCGTAAAACAGACGTGAGCCCACAATTTTCGACTTGTTGAGTATGGCGACGCGGACGAAATAAACCGCATGAGGGGATGCAAAACCTAAACTCTCTTCTTAAACTCCTCCGGCAGTTTTAGTATGCTCGCCAACCCGATTAAGTTTTCCTTCGAGAGGGTTCCGTCTGCCACCTCTTTCAGAACCTTCTTGGCGTTGAACGCTATGCCCAAGCCGGCATTTTCGATCATAATTCTATCGTTAGCTCCGTCCCCCACGGCTACTATGTTTTCCTTACTGATACCCTCCCTCTTTGCAAGCTCTTCGATTATTCGGGCTTTCTCTTTGGCATCGATTATCCTTCCCTTAATTCTGCCCGTCAATTTCCCATCCTTAATTTCAAGCTCGTTGCCGAACGCGTAATCCAAGCCCAACTCCTTCTTTAACTTCTCCGTGAAATACGTGAACCCACCGCTGACTAAAGCAATCTTATATCCCGCTCTCTTCAAAGCTTGAATTAACTCCTTCGCACCCTCCGTAAGTTCGATCTGGTTGTAGATCTTTTCGAGAACTTCCACCGGTAATCCTTTAAGCAGTTTAACGCGTTCTATCAAAGCCTGCTTGTAATCCAGCTTACCTTCCATAGCCTTCCTCGTAATTTCTTTCACTTCTCTCTCTACACCAGCCGCTTTAGCGAGTTCGTCGATTATCTCGGCATCGACTATCGTGGAGTCCATGTCGAATACGATCAATCGCTTCTCCCGCTTAAAGATCGAGTAGGGCTGGATCACTATGTCCAAGCCGTAGCTCTCCACTTCCTCTTTGAGTTGCTTCTTAATCTCGGCTGGATTCGCGTTACCGATGTCTACAACAAATTCTATCGAGATCAGCTTGTCTCTTGCCGTAAGCGTAGTTTTCTCGATGTTTACGTTGTGCTCAAGTAGGATTTTGGTGATATCCCTGACGATTCCAACCCTGTCTTTTCCCAAAACCGTTATGACATACAGGTTCTTCTCCTTCTGCTTCGGCTTAACGAAATGAGTTAAATGAACGTTCACTCCAAGCTCTTTTCCCTTCTCCTCAAGCTGTCTTTTAAGATCCTCAATAGGAACGGCACATTTTTCAACATCTCCGATGATGAACATAACGAATACGCCTTGGAGAACGTTCTGCTCAATATCTACGATGTTCACGTTGTTCTTCGCAAGGACATCGGATATACCGTGAATTATCCCCGGCTTATCCAAGCCGTAGACTGATATGGCGACGAGTTTCACATAAAAAAGTCTATCGGTTCGATTATAATGTTAACGGCAAAGCTTATTACCGAGTGAATCGAATTATTAATAATGCTATTCTTTAAGCCTAACGTCGAAAAGATGAAGGAAAGGGGAGATGTCGAAGGTTTGATTAAGGCTTTGAGGCATAAGGACGTTTCCGTCAGGAAAAAAGCCGCAAAGGCTTTGGGAGATTTGAATGCTAAGAATGCCGTCGATGCTTTGATTGAAGCTCTCAACGATGAGGACGTTGACGTGAGGATTGAAGTTGCAAGGGCTTTAGGGAAGGTTAAAGATCTCAAAGCCGTAGATGCCCTGCTTGAGGTAGTAAGGAAAGACGATAGTTTGGATGTTAGAATAGAAGCGGCAAAAGCTTTGAAAGAGATAGGATACTCTAAAGCTACCGAATTGACAATAAATTTAATTTCGCAGTCGCTTAAGGTTCCAAAAGAGATCGCCGAAAAGATCGTAAGCGAAGGAAAAATTACTCAAATGATTTTTGACAAGAAAAAGCTCTTAGACAAATTTTTAAGGAAATGAATATATCAAACACTATTTTCAATTTTTAGAGTGTTGTTTATAGTTAGTTTATAACTAAAAGTTATTTTTTATACAGAATATTTATTTTAAATATAAATTGAAGTTAATGTTAACATACTTATC
Source organism: Archaeoglobaceae archaeon (assembly GCA_015523335.1). Taxonomy (GTDB): domain Archaea; phylum Halobacteriota; class Archaeoglobi; order Archaeoglobales; family Archaeoglobaceae; genus WAKM01. The sequence goes on from WAKM01000052.1 coordinate 6,187, forward strand.
ATGATGAAAATGAAAAATTTTATATAGTTCGTTTCAAAGATGGGGGATTGTGAGGGTGGTCAGCTTGTTGAGGAGTAGGAAGGCAGTATCTCCAGTGGTCGGCGTCATACTGATGGTCGCCGCTACTATTGTTATTGCGGCTATCGTCATGGGATTCTTGGGTGGATTTAAACCGCCTCAGAAACCTTTAGATATTGAGTTGGGAAACGCCCAAGCATACTACAACGATAGTAATTGGACTGTTACATTTACAATCGCTGGTTCTGAGGCAAATGTATTAAGTAAAAATAATATAGAATATACAATTATAAATTCGACTGGGGTATCGTTGACGCAACACGTAACGGTAGACCTTATAGATCACAGCATTCTCAAAATAGTTGGTAGTAATAAAAAAGATAATACGTCCTACTATTATGTCAACGACAATCATCCGAAGCTGAGAGTTGTAATTAAATATAAGCCAAACGGACAGATTCTTTTTGATAGTGTAATTATTGCATACAACGCTACAAGTTAATTAAATTTTTTAATATTTTTATTTATTTATAATATATACTAAATTGAATTGATAGCAAAAGTAGTAGTAAATATTATTCATTGGCAAGTTTTAACTATGAATATCGAAAACGTTAAAAATACTTGCCGGAAGAGGCTAAAATCCAAATTTTGTGTGTTTAGGCACTTGAACGAGAATACAACTTACGCAGGAAGGTGTTCTAAAGATGAAACGCTATAGGGTAGGCATCGACATTGGTGGAACTTTCACCGATCTGGTTCACTTTGACGAGGAATCCAAGAAATTCTCCGTAGTTAAGGTTCCGACAACACCAAAGAAGCCGGCTGAAGGAGCACTCAACGCCATAGAGAAGGCGAGAATTGAATTTGAAGACATCTACATGCTCGTCCATGCAACGACGCTCGGAACGAATATGTTTCTTGGTCAAGAAGGTCTGCATCCGCCAAAGCTGGCTTTGATAACCACCAAAGGATTCAGAGATGTCGTGGAGATCGGTAGGCAGAAGAGAGCGGACCTATACAATCTTTTCTTCGAAAAGCCAGAGCCGATAGTGCGTAGAAGGGACAGATACGAAGTGAAGGAGAGGATAAACGCGAAAGGAGAGGTTATAACACCGCTCAACGAAGAAGAGCTACGTAAGATCGCCGGAGAGATCAGAAATAAAGGCTACGAGGTCGTAGTGGTGTCTTTTTTGCACAGCTACAGGAATCCGATCCACGAGATCAGAGCTAAAGAGATAATCGAGGATGAGTGTCCAAATATCGAAGTAATAACTTCTCACGAAATCGACCCCGAATACAAGGAGTATGAGAGAACCAGCACGACGATCGTCAACGCTTTTCTTAAGCCGATGATGTCCAAGTATCTGACAGCCCTTTTGGATGCACTAAAAGGCAGGGGATTCAAAGGCAGGTTCTTCGTAATGCAGAGCAGTGGCGGAATCTCTAAAATCGACTACGCGATCAAAAAGCCGGCGGCGTTTGTAGAGTCGGGACCAGCGGCCGGAGCGGTTGCCGTTGCCTACTACTCCAAGATCACGGGAGATTCGAACGTTATCGGATTCGACATGGGCGGAACGACGGCTAAAGCTTCTACCGTCATCGATCACGAGCCGTCGATAACTACCGAATACGAAATCGGAGGCAAGGCTCACGCTGGAAGGCTTGTTAAGGGTTCAGGCTACCCAGTTAGATTTCCGTTCGTCGATTTGGCTGAAGTCAGTGCTGGCGGTGGAACTGTAGCTTGGATCGACGAAGGAGGAGCTTTGAGGGTAGGTCCTATAAGTGCTGGAGCTGATCCTGGGCCAGTTTGCTATGGGAAAGGAAATACGAAGCCGACGATAACCGATGCGAACCTAATTTTGGGCAGATTGGGAGAGAAGCTCGGCGGTGGCATATTGACGCTCAAAAAGGATCTGGCCAAGGATGCATTATCTAAGCTTGCAGATCAGCTCGGAATGAGCTTGGAGGAAACTGCATTCGGAATAGTAAAGCTTGCAAACACCGTGATGGCTAAAGCTTTGAGGATAGTGACAGTTGAAAGGGGATACGATCCGAGGGACTTTACGATGTTCGTCTTTGGTGGAGCCGGAGGTTTGCACGGTGTTGAACTTGCAGAGGAGCTGAATGTTAAATCTGTTCTAATTCCACCTCGCGCCGGAGTGTTTTCAGCCTTAGGTCTTCTGCTTTCTGACTACAGAGCGGACAAGGTTAGAAGCGTAATAAGGTCAGCGGGTGACATAAGCGAGGACGAAATTGAGAGAATATACGCAGAGCTTGTCGATGAGGCGGTTAGGGAGGTCAGTATCGAGAATGCAGAAATAAAGATGATCAGGCAGGTAGATCTGCGTTACAAGGGGCAGGCCTACGAGATCACGGTTCCTTGGATGAACGACGTTGAAGAGTGCGTAAAAGCCTTCCATGATAAGCACGAAGCTCTCTACGGATTCAGCTCTCCGGATGAGCCGGTAGAGGTCGTCAATTTGAGAGTTACGGCTGTAGGCGTCATGTCCAAGCCGGAGGTAAAAGCTGAGAAAGATGCGGAGCATGAACCGAAGCCTGAAAACTACAGAGGAGTCTATTTCGGCGATGGTTGGATGAACACTCCGATATACGCTCGTAATAAGCTAAAAGCCGGAGCTAAGATTGAAGGTCCGGCTGTGATTGAAGACTATGACACTACAATAGTCATCCCTCCGAACTATACCGCTTTTGTTGATGGCTACTCCAACATAAGGATTGTGAGGGATTAGAATGGATGCCGTAACGATTGAGATCATAAGAAACTCCACGGAGTATATCGCTGAGGAGATGGGCATAGTTCTAAGAAATACAGCTTACTCTCCAAATATAAGGGATAGAATGGACTGTAGCTGTGCCGTTTTGTCTGCCAAAGGAGAGCTCGTTGCTCAAGCTGAGCACATCCCAGTTCATTTGGGCAGTATGGCTGTAGGAGCGAAAAACGTAGTGGAATACATCGAAAAAGAGGGTGTAGAGGTTGAAGAAGGCGATGTGATAATCGTAAACGATCCGTATATAGCCGGAACGCATCTAAACGACATAACTCTGCTCAAGCCGATATTCTACAACGGCAGAATGCTCGGTTTCGTTGCGAATAAAGCCCACCACGTCGATGTCGGTGGGAGCGTTCCGGGGAGCATAGGCATCAATGCGAAGGAGCTTATTGAGGAAGGCATAGTTATTCCGCCCACGAAGCTTGTTAAGAGGGGCAAGCTCGACAACGAAATCTTAAGGCTGATAGCTTCGAACGTCAGAGTTCCTAAGTGCACGATTGGAGATCTAAAAGCCCAGATAGCCTCGCTGAACGTCGGAACTAAGAGGATTACGGAGCTTGCGGATAAATACGGATACGAATGCGTCGTTGAAGCGTGGAATAGAAGCTTGGAATATACGGAGAAATACCTAAAGACTAAGGTAGATCGGATTCCAGATTGCGAAAGCGAAGCCGTAGATTACCTCGAATTCGGCGATGAGCTGATCAACATAAACGCTAAGATCGAAATAAAGGGCAACAGACTTAGAGTAGATTTTACGGGGACTCATGAGCAAATAGATGCTCCGCTGAATGCTGTCTTCGGCGTAACCGTAGCTTCAACATCCTTCGCATTGAAGGCTGTCTTAGATCCCGATCTACCCATGAACTACGGCTTCTTTAGGGCTGTCGAAATCTACGCTCCAGAAGGGACGATAGTTCATCCGATAAAGCCGGCTCCGGTTTCAGCGGGCAACGTCGAAACTTCTCAGCGTATCGTTGACGTTCTTCTGAAAGCGCTATCGGAGATATTCCCGAATAGGGTGCCAGCCGCTTCGCACGGAAGCATGAACAACGTGGTTATCGGCAGTCAAACTTGGGCTTTCTATGAAACTCTCGGAGGTGGAATGGGTGCTCGGCCAACTAAAGATGGAGTAGATGGTGTGCACACGAACATGACGAACACGATGAATACGCCGATAGAGGTCATCGAAAACGAATATCCGATGCTCGTGCTCGAATATTCTCTACGAGACGATTCTGGAGGAGCTGGAAAGTTCAGAGGAGGGCTGGGCATAAGAAGAGTCTACAAGGTTTTATCTAACGCTGTTCTATCGATTACAGCTGAGAGGGTAAAGCTCAGACCTTGGGGACTTAAGGGTGGTATGGACGGAGCTTCTGGCGAGCACTACGTGATAAAAGCTAATGGAGAGAAGATTAAGCTTTCTGGTAAGGATACGGTTACATTGAGCGATGGAGATGTGGTCGTCATAAACACCCCCGGCGGAGGTGGTTACGGCAAGCCGGAGGAGAGGAATCCATACTTGGTTTTAGGGGACGTTAAGGACGGTAAGGTTTCGCTGTCCTCTGCGTATGAGCAATATCTGGTTAAAATAGTTGAGAAGGATGGAGAGCTCGTTGTCGATTTTGAGGAAACCGAAAGGGTGAGGGGGTATGGCTCGAAGGGTGATTGAAGAGATCGATAGCCATCTGAGATTCAGAAGACCGCTGGACTTAGCGTTGACGATAGCCTTCGTAGTCTTCTACATCTTGATCTTCGCAGTGTATGCGGTGAACAGAGTGGAGCCGATGGTTCTCGGACTGAGCTTTGCCTACTTCTATTCGCTGGTTTTGTGGGTTGTGGGCATGGCAATCGTAGTAGCATCTGCTAAGTTGGTGTGGAGGTGAACTGAGTGGAGGCTTGGGTAGCTACGACGGCGATAATAGTCTTTTACTGTGTTCTGTGCATCGGTATCGGTTACGTAGCCGGTAGAAGCTTTCAGAAGAATTTAGAGGACTTCTTCGTTTTGAGCAGAAAAGCCGGGCTTATAGTGGTGTTTCTTGCCATAGCTTCCACTTATCACAGCGCTTTCGCGTTTCTCACGAGCGTTGCCGTGTATGCATCTACCGGCATATCTTTCTGGATTGCCGCGATGGCGTGGGTGATAATGGCCGGTGTTTGGGGGTATCTCTACGGAAAGAGAGTTTTCTTGCTCGGTAAGGCTAAATGCTTCATTACACCGGCAGATCTGCTTTCGGACTACTACCAAAGCGAAGCTATCAGGCTTATCACAGCCATAGTCCAAGCACTGTTCGTAATCGCATACATCGTCGTTCAGGCTATTGGACTGGGTATTATACTGTCCATAGGTAGTGGTGGGCACATACCATACCAAGAGGCTTCGCTGATTCTGATGCTGATCGCCGCTATTTACGTAATAATCGGCGGTTTAAGAGCGGCATACTGGACGGATGTCTTGCAGGGTGTTTGGATGTATATCGGCGTCTGGATCGCCGGAATACTAATCACGCTCAAGTTCTTTCCTCAGGGAATCCCACAGCTCATGCGGGCTGTTAGTGAAGTCAATCCGAAGCTGTTGGTCATGACTTGGAAGCCAGAAATGCTACTAAGCTGTATCACGGTCTACGGCGTCGGACTTATGCTCCTTCCGCATCTCTGGATCAAGTATTATGCGGCAAGGGATACTTGGACGATCAAGTGGTCAAGCGTAGGAACGGTAGCATATCTGAGTAGCTACTACATACCGACAGCCTTCGTTGGATTGGCTGCGGCTGTGCTAAACGCAAAGGGAATTCCAGGAGTCGTAAAGCCGGGATTTATCTCGGAGCTCGTTAAGAGCTTCGGTTCGAGAGATGCCGTGATGGCATACATGATCTACAACTTTACGCACCCCGTCTTAGCCGGATTCCTGTTGGCTGGTGCCGCCGCGGCGGCTATGTCAACGCTCGACTCGTTCCTCGGCTCCACGTCGCTGATTCTGACGAGGGACGTATATCAGAGATACGTAAGGTCGAACGCAAGCGAAAAGGAACTCGTTCTCGTGAGCAGGATCTTGCTTCTGACTTGGGCGTTCGTCGGATGGTATTTTGCAATCACAAAGCCGGGCTTGATTTTCGACATAACAGCTATAGCGTGCGCCGGAGGTTTGCAGTTCCTGCCAGCGGTAGTTCAGGCTATTTATCCGACAAAAAGAGCGTGGATCAACAAGCAGGGAGCGTTGAGCGGTATAATCGTCGGATCCCTCGTAACCATACTGCTGGCAAAGCAGATCGGCGGAAAGCTTGGATTTCCGATAGTCTACCATCCGGCGATGGCTGGAACGATCGGACTTGCATTTAACGTGGTTGTTGCGTTGATCGTTAGTGCCGTAACTTCGCCACCGCCTGAAGAGAAGAGACTCGAATACTACGAAATCCTGAAGGAAGCCGTGGAGTAAAAGTCAAAATTTTTTATTAAACTTATTTTAATAATTTTTGACTTTAATATATAAATTATAGAATTATTCCAATCGAAATAAAAATGTAACAAAAATCAGCTTTCGGCTCTCTTTATTCCGATTTCGACTTTCATTCCTTCAATGTCCCATTCTTTGATGTAGCCTTCCCTCGGTTTACCAAATTCGAGTTTCACGGAACGAGTTTCGTGCTTTATATAATCCACCCAACCTTCCACAAGCTTAGGATCGATGTCTACAACGCACTCTATGAACTCCTCAACATTAAGATCGAGCTCCTTTCTCATCTCCTGTATTCTTCTCACGACTTCTCTCGCAAAAGCTTCCCTCTTCAGTTCCTCATCCAACACCGTGTAGACGTAAGCGATTCCTTTCGAGAATTCGGAATACTCGTAGCCTTCGGGAATCTTGTATTCCACGATCAGAGCCTCATCTACGCCGAACTTCATACCATCGAACTCGATCTCACCCTTGCTCAGAATCTCAGCTATTTCGTCCTTACTCAAGCCTTCGACGAACTTGGCGAAGTCCTTAATCCTTCCCTTGAGCTTCGAACCCAAGGCCTTGTAGTTCGGCTTGACAACCACATCCTTTTCAAATTCCCTTACGACTTCAACTTCCTTGACGTTGCACTGAGTCTTGATTATGTCCTCAAGCGTTCTTACGGCTTTCTCGACGTCTTCATCCTTAGCCTCAATTACGACCTTTCTCAACGGCCATCTCAGCTTTCTCTTAGCCTTCTGCCTCGCGTTGCTGACGGCTTCGAATATCTCCCTAACAACGTCCATGCACCTTTCGAGCTCTTCGTCGATCAAACTTTCATCCGGCTCTGGATAATTCTCGAAGAATATCGACTCCTCCGCTTGCTTGAACTCCTTTATGAAGTGCTGGTAGATCCATTCAGCCAAGAACGGAGCGAAGGGAGCGATTATCTTAGCCGTCTTCTCTACGATCCTAAGGATGGTCGTGTAAGTCGCCAACTTTGCCGGAGAATCCTTCTCTTCCCAAACCTTCGGTCTTATAAGCTGGATATACCACCTGCTGAAATCTTCAACGACGAAATCAAAGAAGGCCCTTACAACCTTATGGAGGTGGTAGTTCTCCATAGCTTCAACCGCGAGCTTGTTAAAACTTTCGAGTCTCGAAAGTATCCATCTGTCTTCTACGCTCAAATCGACTTCGCTGAGAGGTATCTCCCTATAGTTGTCGAGGCTCATGTATGTGTAGGCGAATCTGACTGCGTTCCAGTAGATGTTGAGCATCCTTAGAACGTTCCTCGCATCCTCCCAGCTGAAGCGTAGATCCTCCCAAAGGGCCGATGAGAGAACGTAAAGCCTGAATCCGTCAACGCCTATTCTTTCCACCACTTCCTCCGGCTCGACAACGTTGCCCAAGCTTTTGCTCATCTTCCTACCCTGCTCATCGAGCGTGAATCCGTGCATTAGCACGGTTTTGTATGGTGCTTGCCCGAATGCGATGACGCTCGCACCAAGTTGAGAGTAGAACCATCCTCTCGTCTGATCGTGCCCTTCGGTTATGAAATCCGCTGGCCAAATCATTCTGAATTCATCTTCGCTCATTTCAAACGGAAACTTCAAAGTTCCCCAGCTTGCGACACCGCTGTCGAACCATACGTCGAAGACGTCCTTGACTCTGCGCATAGTTCCTCCGCATTCACATTCAAAGGTAACCTCATCAATCTTCGGACGGTGAAGATCGAGATCGTTCTCCCAAGGAACCTCCTTTATGCTACCGACAACCCTCCACTTCCCGCACTTCTCGCAAATCCAAACCGGAATCGGGATTCCCCAATAACGCTGTCTGCTTATGCACCAATCCTTGGCATTGCTTACCCAATCCTTAAACCTCGAAGCTCCAGCCCATTCGGGAACCCATCTAACCCTGTCGATTTCTTCGAGCATCTTATCCTTAAGCTTTGATACAGCTAAAAACCACTGTTCGGTCGCACGGTAAATAATCGGCGTCTTGCATCTCCAGCAGTGCCCGTATCTGTGGATAATCTTCTCTTCGGCTAAAAGCAACCCCTTACGCCTTAGATCTTCTATTATGACCTTGTTGGCATCAAATACGTGCAATCCGGCATACTTTCCCGCTTTATCAGTATAAACGCCTCTATCGTCAACCGGATTGAATACCTCCAAACCCACTTGAATACCTAACTCGTAATCCTCCAAACCGTGTCCGGGTGCTACGTGAACGCAACCGGTGTTTTCCGCTGTGACGAAGTTGGCGGTATAAACAGCGTGCTTCCAATTGCTCTGAATCGGCACCTCATCCGCGAGTGGATGCTCATACTCAAGTCCCACCAAATCCTCGCCTAAATAAGTCTCGACGATCTCCCAACGTTCGTAACCGCCCTTTCTAAGCACGTCATCGGCTAAATCCTTGGCGAGGATAAGATATTCGATTTTCCCATCCTTCAAAGCCTTGAATTTGGCGTATTCGAGAGAAGGATGAACCGCAACGGCCATGTTAGCCGGCAGAGTCCAAGGCGTCGTCGTCCAGATTACTATATACGTATCCTTCCGACCCTTGATCGGAAACTTGACGTAAATTGAGGGATCCTCCTTGTCTTTGTATTCGACCTCGGCATCGGCTAAAGCCGTCTCGCATCTCGGGCACCAATTCACGACCCTCAGCTTCCTCTCAAGCAACCCCTGCTCGTGGGCACGTTTTATTGTCCACCATGCGGAATCGATGTATTCTGCTTTTATCGTCATATACGGATTCTCCCAGTCCATCCAAACTCCCAAGGCTTTGAACTGCTCAGTCATCATGTCCTTATTCTTCAACGCGTATTCCATACACTTAGCGACGAACCTGTCGATACCGTAGCTCTCGATGTCCCTCTTCGTCTTAAAACCGAGCTCCTGCTCAACCTTAACCTCGATCGGCAATCCGTGCATATCCCAACCCGGAGTGTCAGCGACTCTGTAACCGCGCATTCGCTTGTATCTTAGAATGGTATCTTTTATGACCTTGTTCCAAGCTGTTCCCAAGTGAATCCTTCCGGTGGTGTAAGGAGGGCCGTCGACGAAGAAGAACTTTTTATCTCCTCTACTCTTAACCTTCTGATAGATTTGATGAGCATTCCAGAACTCCGCGATCTCTCTTTCTACATCTTTGGGTGAGTATATACTCGGAAACATGCTTTTTAAGCTTTGGCAGACGATTAAAATACTTATCGAATAAGACGATCTATCCGTCAAAGTTTTTTTGGGTGATACGCATCGATGTGAACTGCAACGAGATAATTTTAATCAGCGGGTTCGAGTTCTTCATCGCTAATGCTCAGCGTAGAGCGACCATCATCATCAAAACTATTAGTCCGTCGAGGGTAATAAGCTTTGAGGATGATGAGACCGCCAGAACCTGAGCTAACGCAATGATGATCGTGGAACCCTCTGATCAATGAACCGCCTTATCTTAACCTTCAACAAGGATAGATAACCTAACTCGACCGATGCAATTCTGTTGAACTTTACCCTGTCGACATCGATCTTATCGCACAGATACGTCACACAAGCACCCTCCCTCGCTCTAAGCCTGCACCCGTTCTTACCGCAGAAGAAGCACAGATCGTCCCTGTATCTCTCCTTCGGCAGATCCACTCCGAGCAGTAAGTTTATTACCAGAGTCGTTTCGTCGTATATATATTCGACCCACCTCTTACAGCAACTTCCCGTTTCCAATGCACATTGTCTGCAGACATCCGTAATTCCGACTGAACACATGAACTCCCAAGTTCCGTCTATCGCTTCGTTCAGCTTGCGCAGTTCATCCTTCCATTTTCTACTCAAGCTTTCTCCGAACAGATCGTAGATCTTCTCAGCGAACGAGATCCTGCGTTCGATCACAATGTTAAAAAGGGATCGAGCATATATAACCGCATGGAAGTTCGAACTGACAGAAGGTTCGAATTCGAAGCCTTCAAGAGTTGCATTTCTAAAAAGACCAAATTCGTCTTTATACACAACCTTCGCCCTCTTCGGAGCAGTTTACGTAAGAACGCTGATTTCAAAATATGGATTGAGTTGTTACTCTATTTACTGGATCGCTTACTTCATATACGTGCTTATTATCTATCCAGCTGTTTTGCTCTACTTCAAAACGAGACCTAAAACTTACAAGGTAACGGCGGTCGGCATCATTATCGACGGACGGAAGATCAAGTGGAGAAACTTCAAAAGGATATCGATCGAAGATGACCGCATAGTTCTCGAAAAAACGTTCAGAGATTCGCTCATAATTCCGGCAGAGCTGAAGGACGATATATTAAAGTTCGCTCCGAGGGAATTGGTCAGAACGGGACTCTCTCATCACCGATCAGCAAGGAGGTCCGTCATCATCCCATCTAATCTATCCTGAGTATCCTTATAGTATTTGTCCCGACTTCCGCCGGCTTGCTCTCCGTTATCATCACCGTGTCGCCCGATTCTATCAGCCCCAGATCTCTCAGAAATTCTACGACATCGCCCTCGTCGAAACCACCATCGATCAAAAACGGCTGAACGCCGTATGAAAACATAAGCCCGCTACAAGTCTTTTCGTTGTCGCTGAATGCAAGTATCCACTGCTTCGGCTTGAACCTCGAAATGAGTCTGGGCGTTCTGCCCGTCTTTGTCGGAGTTACGATGAACTTCACATCGACTATCTTCAAAGCTTCTACTATTCCGACTGAGATGGCATCCTTTATCGTTCCGCCCCTTCTGATCTCATCGATATCCAGAGTCGGTTTCAGGTAAGATTCGGTCGTTTTCGCTATCTTCACCATCATTCTAACCGATTCCACCGGATACTTGCCGACCGCCGTTTCCTCGGAAAGCATCACCGCATCACTTCCGTCCAAAATCGCATTGGCAACGTCCGTCACCTCAGCCCTCGTGGGCATCTTGTCGATCGTCATCGATTCGAGCATCTGCGTTGCTGTAATTGCGGGCTTTCCTTCGTAATTAGCCTTCCTGATCAGCTTTTTCTGAACTATAGGGAGTTTCTCAATCGGAATTTCGACGCCTAAATCACCTCTTGCAATCATTATGCCGTCAGAAGACTCCAGAATCTCGTCGGAGTTCTTGACGGCATCGACCCTCTCTATCTTCGCTATTACGAACATCTCCGAACGCTTTCGAATGAACCTCTTGACCTTAATTATGTCGTAAGCCGAACCTACAAAGGAAACCCCGACAGCATCGAAACCCAAATCGATCATGAACTTCAGGATCTCGAAATCTCTTTCCGTTAAAGCTTCTAACGGTAGATCGGCTTTCGGAACGTTTATTCCCTTTCTGCTGAAGAGCTTACCTCCGACCAAAACCCTGCAGATCACGTCCCCGTTTTTGACGTCTTCGACCTTCAGTTTGATGTATCCGTCGTTCAGGTAAATCACATCCCCCTTGCTCACTATCTTGGGAAAATCCCTGAACTCAACCGGAATTTCGGAATCGTTTCCTTCAACATCTTTCGTAGTAAGCACGACTCTCTGACCTTTGTTCAGGATTACCGGCTCCTTCTCAAGCTTTCCGATCCTTATCTTCACTCCGGGCAGATCGCCCAAAATCGCAACCCTTCTCTCAAGCCTTTCGGAAACCGATCTTATCCTCTCAACGACCTTGGCATGCTCTTCAAAAGTTCCGTGGGCGAAGTTTATTCTCGCAATGCCAACTCCGGACCTTATAAGCTTTCTCAAAACTTCCTTAGAATTTGATGAAGGGCCTATGGTTGCGATTATCTTGGTCTTGTGACCGGGAAGCATTACCTAACTAAAGAAATTTCAAAAATTAAAAGTTATCTGAAGTATCTCAGATCTTCGTCGCTCTTCCACTGTTGCATTGCCGCCTCCTGCATCTCCTTGATCTGGGCGATCAGCTTTTCCATCTCCTTGGCTCTTTCATCCAACGCTTCAACGCTGACTTTCAGATTCAGCATCTTCATTAGAACTTCAAGCACGGCTTTCGCACTCTTTGGATCAACCATGTAGCCGGATGTGACGCCCATAAGGCATGCCGCTTCTATGCCTTCAAGCTGTGAAACGCCCAAAAGCAAACCAGAAGCTCCTATTATTCCACCGCTCGGCTCTCCTCTCTCAATCTTTACGCCGTAGCTCTTAAGCTCCTCCACAAGCTTTAGACTGTTCGCCGCTCCGATTACGTAGGGCTCCTCTACGAGCTTGCCGACTCCGTAGCCTCCGAGCGTATATATCCTTACCGCTCCGAACCTCTTCGCAACGTCTATGTATGCGTTTACCAATTCGAAGTGTCCCTCGCCGTTCATGCTCTGAAAGTCGCCGACGAGTATCAGCAAGTCCGGAGACTCCCCGTCGGACTTGTAAGCATAAACCTCGTTTTTCGGCAGTTTTATAGTTCCGTCCTCGTTCACCATGACTTGAGGCGGAAAATGGTGCGAGTATATCTCCACTACTTTTTCAGCCTTCAGTTCCTTAACGAGGTGATCCGCCACAAGCTTTCCAACGTGCCCTATGCCGGGCAGACCTTCGATGAATATCGGTTTTTCCAAGCCCACATCTTCGGGCTGTTTCAAAAATCTGACGTCAACCCTCTTCAGCATGATGCCACCTCCCTATATTGAAAAAGCCCACCTCCTTTCTGAGCTTCCTCCTATACTTACCGTAGGGATCCTCGGGGGAGAATTTCGGCGGGATGGGCATGTAAGTTTTGTTTCCGCATTTGGGGCAAACGTCTTTGAGAGTGTATGTTCCGCAATTCGGACACTTCCTCATTCTTACCTTCATGCCGCCTCCCTCACGAAGTTACCGTAACCGCCGAGCTTCTTGATAGTCCTTAGAACCCTGTTTACGGCATCCTTAAGCGTCTTTTCGGCAACTTTGTAGTCTTCGGCTTCGATAACTATCCTATACTTTGGAGCACCGATGTATTCGATTTCTATCTTCACACCGTTCTTCGCGGCTTTGTAAGCTTCCATCAAAGCTTTCTTTATCCTTTCGATTCCGTCCGGAGCCAAACTTTTAAGCTCGAAGTATCCTCTAACCTTAACCCTCGGAGGCTTCACGTTTTCCCTCGCGATCTCAGCTATCGCTTTTGCGAGTTCTTCACCAACTATGGGAACGAGAGCCTCGTAACCCTCGAATGCCGCTTCTTCAAAAGCCTCGTAAATTGTATCATACTCCTTGATCAGCTTTTTACCAACCTTAATGAGTTCTTCATGACTCAAACCTGCTTTCTCTCCAGCAATCTCAAGCCACTTGAACGCTCTAAGCTCGCTTTTCCACTGCTGTAACTTCTCTTTCTTCTGCCTCTCCGTAACGTCTTTAATCGATAGATCGATGTGACCTCTCTTTGGATTTATGCTCAAAACTTTACAAACGACTTTCTGCCCTTTCTTGACGTAATCTCGGATATCCTTAACCCAACCCGGAGCGACTTCGCTGATGTGAACCATTCCCTCTTTATTCTCATACTCGTCCAAAGAAACGAAAGCACCGAAATCAAGAACCCTCGTAACTGTTCCGATGACTATCTCACCGGGTGAGGGATAACCGTCCCTCTTTATTATCAACTTCTGTTGCTCCTCGCTCATCCCAACTTCATCTCCTCGATGGAATTTAAACCTTGTCATGCGACGTTGCCGAACGGGATGCACCAAGATACACGAAAACGCCCCCAAGATTATACGGACTCTGAAAGGTTTTAAAATCGATCGTGAGATTTCGGCATGATGAACGGAGACGTCCATAAGATCATAGAGGAAGCTCTACCGCTTGTAGTTCCAAGTGAAGAGGAGATAAGGAAGGCTAAAGATGCCGAGATGGAGCTCAGAAGGAGACTCGATGAAGTTTTAAAGAACTATCCCCACCTCGAATACAGGTTTTTGGGAAGCTACGCGAGGAACACTTGGCTAAAAGGAAATTTAGAGATAGACATCTTCATACTTTTTCCCGAAGATACTCCCAAGGAGGAACTTGAGAGAATCGGTTTGGAAATCGGAAAGTCTGTGGTGGATGAATACGAGCTCAGATACGCCGCCCATCCATACGTTCACGGGATCGTTAAGGGCGTCGAAGTTGATGTAGTTCCGTGCTACAAGCTTAAATCGGCTGAGAAGATAAAATCCGCAGTAGATAGAACACCCTTCCATCACGACTGGCTTAAGGACAGAATAAGGGGAAAGGAGAACGACGTTAGGTTGCTCAAGAAGTTTTTGAAGGTAGCCGGAATATACGGTGCGGAGTATAAGGTCAGGGGATTCTCCGGATACCTCTGCGAGCTTTTGATCGTTTTCTACGGTTCATTCTTGGAGGTCATAAGGAACGCAACCGAGTGGACGAGAAACACGGTTATAGATGTTCCAGCCGGTAAGGTTTACAGAAGGAAGGGGGAATTCTTCGTCGTCGATCCCGTCGATCCGAAAAGAAACGTCGCGGCGAATCTGAGCTTGGACAACCTCGCGAAGTTCGTCCAGATTTGCAGGGAGTTCTTGAAGAGACCCTCCCTCGACTATTTCGTCGAGAGAGAGCCTGAAATTCCGAGCGATGAAATCATCGCAGAGGAGATCGAATCGAGAGGAACGGGGTTGTGTGCCGTTGTATTTAAGAAGCCAGATATAGTTGAAGACAACCTGTATCCCCAGCTTGAGAAAGCTTGCAGAAGGATCAACGATTTTCTTAGAAGGGAGAACTTCCTACCTCTCAGAGCGGGATACTTCGCAAACGAAAGCAAGTGTGTGTTGATGTTCGAAACCCAAGTCGGAGAACTCGCGAGAATCAGGAGGCACGAGGGACCACCTTTCGAGGAGGAAGAGCACGTTGAAAGATTTCTAAAAAAAGAAAGAAAGTATAAACCGTTCATAGAGGGTGGAAAGTTTTGGGTTTACGTGGAAAGAAAGAATTGGAAAGTAGAAGATGCGATTTCCGATTTGATAAGAAGAGATTGGAGATCCATGGGGAAAAACGTCGGAGAGAAGTTGAAGGAAGGTTTTGATGTTCTAACTGGCAAGGATGTTTTGAAAGTCGAAGGTAGAGAGTTCAGAAAGTTTTTGG
Organism: Archaeoglobaceae archaeon; assembly: GCA_015523335.1. Classification (GTDB taxonomy): domain Archaea; phylum Halobacteriota; class Archaeoglobi; order Archaeoglobales; family Archaeoglobaceae; genus WAKM01. The sequence goes on from WAKM01000052.1 coordinate 21,488, forward strand.
TCGAGTTTCTTTGCCTCAAATGATTCAACAATACGTATAATACTCACAGTGTTCGACACATTACATTATTAAAATGAAGGACTTACATCTTTCTCCACAAGCACTAAAAAATGGATTAGGCTATTTACTTAAAGAAGCGAAATTTCAACGCTAAATACCTAAGAAAATAGAATTACAATTTCTTAATCTTAAATGGATTTCCTGAATCAGTAGCCAATTTTATACAGGGAAGACTCTAATTACAGTAGGATTATTGGTGGTGTTACCTTAATGTGTATGAATTATAGTAATGGATCCACAATTTGAGTGAACATTCGAGCATTTCTAAGGATTTAGAGAATCTGATAGTTTTTCTAGCGAATCTGGGGGTTATCGTTTCTCAATGTTAAGAATAATCGTTCTATGTGATTTGTTCCACCTTTTCTTACTATTCTTTGTTTGTAAGGGATTAAGTTGTAAGCATCCCAGCGATCAGTGTAAAATATTGCATTACTTTTAATTTTATCGTTCCCATAATCGTTGAAAGTCTCAACTGATCGATCTCCTACAGCATATGATAAAACCTTACGAGAATTAACTTCCAAAGCTAACCAAATCCATACTTCGTTGCTTCTGCTTTTAACAAAAGTCCATATTTCGTCCAATTCGACAACAGGATTATTGTGACTGATTTCGTTCTTTATCTTTTTTTTTAAAAATTCTCTCTTCCAAGCTATTACAGTAGTCTGAGAAATCTTAAAAATCCTACTAGCTTGCCTAATCCCTACTCCCTCCTTCACAACAGCCCTAACTACCATTTCCTTAAATTCCTCAGGATAATTCCTCGGCTTGATAGGATTTAAAACAAATGTCCTTCCGCAACCTTTACATTTATACCTCTGCCTTCTCTCCCGATTTCGTGTAATAATGCCCCATCTTTACTACTTCCATCGATTTACAATGCGGACATATCATTATATTTATACACTTAATTGAATATAAATGTTACTGTAGCATCACCAA
>WAKM01000053.1 GCA_015523335.1 Archaeoglobaceae archaeon
CAAGTCTAACCTATAAATCTCAAAAATCTTAAAATCCCCCCAACTATCTCAGATCCCTCCGATCATTCTCCAACCACCCCCAATACCTTTAAATGCTAAAATACCCATAAGAAATTGTAAAATCGGTAACCAACGAAAAACTTTAATTTTTGAAAATCTAATCTGTGCTTCTTGAAATAGTTACGCTGAGGTGATCCGTTATATGAAGGCTGTCAGAGTTCCTAAGCACGATGCCGAGAGGGTCAGAAAGCTCGCGGAAAAGATAGGTGCCAAGGACAAAACCAGATTGATTGTGGTTAGAGGTGACTACGTCGAGATTCCGATATACGACGGATACGAAGAGTATTTCGAGGATTACGAAATAATCGAGCAGGAAAATCCGGTGTTCGCAAAGAAAACCGATATATATGAGATTCTAAAGGGGAAAATCCCAAAAGAACTCTGGGAATTCATCCCAAGACGATATAAGATTTTAGGGGACATAATTCTAATCAAAATTCCGGATGAACTCGAGCAATTCAAACATCTGATCGGAAAAGAATTATTGAAGCTTCATCCTCGCTGTAAAGCCGTCTGGAGGGACAAAGGTAAGGAAGGTATGCTCAGAAAGCCGAACGTCGAACTGATAGCTGGGCAGGGTAGCGTTACGATTCACAAGGAAAACGGCTGTCTGTTCAAGTTGGACGTAACCAAAGTGATGTTCAGTCCCGGAAATCAGGGGGAAAGGATAAGGATGGCGAAGATGGTCAAACCGGGGGAAGTCGTTGTCGATATGTTCGCCGGAATAGGATACTTCTCAATCCCTATAGCCGTTCATTCTAAGCCGAAGCGGGTCTATTCAATCGAGATAAACCCAGATTCATACGAATTCCTGCTCGAGAACATCAAGCTGAACGATGCGAAATGTATAGTCCCGATTCTGGGCGATTCGATGCACGTTACTCCGGAAGGGATAGCAGACAGGGTTATCATGGGTCATCTATTTTGCCACGAATTTTTGCCTACTGCCGTAAAGGCTCTGAAGGAGGACGGCGGAATAATCCACTACCACGAATCGGTGCCGGAAGCTGTGATAAATAGACCCATCGAAAGGGTAAAGAAGGCTTGCGAGAAATTGGGTAGGAAAGTCAAAATTCTGAACTTCAGAAAGGTTAAGAACTACTCCCCCGGAGTTCTGCACGTTGTTGTCGATGCCTACGTGTCGTAGATTCGATGTTAGCTTCAGTAGAATATTCCTAAATCCCGAAGTAAACCCCATAGTCTTCGTATTCGTTGCTGTTTTACCGTTTTCTTCGCGATTAAGCTTATTGGTCGTGATGTTACATTGGGCATGATTTAAATGGTTTAAGCTTATCATTAGGCAATCGAAATCAAAGTTCAAAAATAGGATTGATTAATGAGGAACATGAACAGAACTTCGGTGCTATTTTTAATCCTCATTGCAATTTTTTTAGTTGGTCAGTATGTGATCCTAATGCTTGCGTTACCTCACGGCTATCATTTATTCGTCAGACACTTAGAGCCTCCAAAAGAATACGTAAATTTAAGCGATCTTAGAACGTTTCCTGAAATATCCGAAGCTTTGGAAAGTGGAAAGGCAAATTTAAATTTTACGGAATTTTAAAACTTTATAAGTTTTTTAACGGGAGCGAAACTGTTGTAAGGGTCAATGGAAGCTACTATAAAGTTTACTTGCGCTTTCACGGTGTAATAAGAAAGATTGAGAAAGCGGAAAACTACTCCTGTGTAAGTTACAACGAGCTTCCGAAAGTCCTGCGGAGAGTTAAATTTGAATTGTTGGACAGTATAGGCACGTATCTGCCTATTGCTGAGAATGAATGTAAGTGAAATAGTCGAGCTAGAGGAGTTTCTGGATAAGCACGGTCGCACGATAGAGCTAAACGACAACTATTACGTCATTTTAGCTAAGTATGCCGTATTCGCTAAAAGGATAGAAACGCCTACGGGCGCATATATGGTATTGACCCACGATGACTTGAGGAATATTCCAATCTTAGAGACGGCGATAGAATTGGCTAAGGAAAAGGGCGAATATCACACGAGAATCTCAAATGACAAAATCTTGGAGTTAATAGGCAACGGTCGTTGTTGTGTTGAATACGACGAAGAGTATTACAGGATCGGGATTGTAGAGGTAAAAGGATGACTACGGCACAAGTTATTAAAACTTATCTTAATCGCGAGTTCGATCCATCAAAGTAGAATGGCTACATAAAGCCTCACCCTCGAAAAGATTTCTCCAAAATTTTATAAATATTTTGAAAAATTAAGGATCTTCGTCCCGGAACGACTTTCGGCAACATCCGACTTACCGTTTCCGTTGTTGCTCGGTTTCTTAACCGCTTCGACTTCCATATTTAACGAACTCCTCACATCTAAATC
>WAKM01000054.1 GCA_015523335.1 Archaeoglobaceae archaeon
TTTGAATCCTAACCAAGCCAAAATCTTATTTCTGAGACTGTCGTTACGATTCTCGGATACCTTTGCTTAAGCCTACGTTATGTCGTAAACGACTAAGATTTTCATAAGAGAGCCTAAGTTTTTGATGAATAATAACACTTTACGTTTATTGCTACATTATAACAATAATTTATTTTTATGCGGTTGGCGTAGTTTCACTAATTTTTCATTATTAAATTTATAAAAATAATTGAATGGGTTGATAGGCAGGGGTATGTAAAATTTGCAATATTGGGTTCAAAACGATTGTGATCGAGCAGATACGTCTTTACGTTGTCATGAAAAAGAAGTTTACCTCTCAGCGAGCTTAGCCATGGCGTAAGAGGGAAACACGGACGAAACTTCTCCGTATTCTTTTGCAATGGATACATACTCCAATCCAGCCAACTCCGTAGCTTCTCTAATCAGAAACTCACCGATCCCGCATCCCAAAACTTTGCCAAGCCCAAACCTTTCGGAAACACGTTTTATCCCGTCCATAAGCTTTCTGATCATAGCGATCTTAAAGGCTTCAGCCATTTCTCTGACGTAATCCTCGCCTACCTCTTCAAGATCGCAGCAGACCGCTCTCGCGAGTCTCCTCATGCAACTTTCGACATCCTTGCCCCTTCCATCTGGAGTTTCGCAGATGTAATCCTCGGGCTTTATATCCCTCGTTACCACGAACGCATCCCCGGCTATCGCAAAGAATTCGGATGCAAGTGGAACGTCGAATTTAGGTAAAATATAAAATACCGGAGTTCTCAAAACGCCGAAATAAAGCAGTTCTCCCCTCCTCAACCTTTCGTAATCCGTCCTTCCGGCTTTTATCCTATCTGTTACCGGAATCAGATCGGTCGTGGTTGAGCCGATGTCTGCGAATATGAAATCCCTCCAACCGTCTTTGAGCAGGAATTTAGCCGATGCCACCCAATTGCTTGCCATGAACATCCTTGGATTTCTCAGCACGTAATTGTAATCTCTCAGCTCTCCGTTAATATCGAGATAGAACGCTCTATCGAAAACATCCTGAACTATCTTCGCTATCCTCAGAATACCTTCCGTTTTCGTTGGAAATGCATCCGAAAGTTCCGCGGTAATAACGACTCCCACGATATCGGGTTCGAAGTTATCCCTGACGACTTTGAGCTCATGTTTTAGCCTATCGAACTCCTTCCAAATTGGGAGATATATCAGTCTGAATCTCCCGTCGGCATCCGAAACCTTCAGATTCGCCCCTCCGATGTCAATCCCCAAAGAAGGCATCGAGCTTGACCTCCTTAAATTCGAAAGTTTGGTAATCGTAGCCGATAGGATACCTCCTTACGGCTATATCGTGTGGGGGAAAGAAGTGTCCGACGTGCGTTAAAACAGTTTTCCTTGCTCCGATTCTCTTCGCAAGTGTCAGAGCCTCATCGGCATTCATATGCTTCCTAAATTTCCCTTTAGGAGCCAAAGCTTCGACTATGAAAAGATCTGGATTCTCCATGACTTCCAAACTCCGCTTGGGTATGTTTATATTCGTATCTCCGCTGATCACAACCGCGTTTCCGTCGCAGACTATCTTAACTCCTACGCTCTTGACCGGAGGATGATTGACCTCGAACAGCGTTATCTTCATGCCGAGCAGTTCAAATGGTTCGTAGCATTCGACCTCCATGGGTCTGTAATCCATAAATTCCATAAATCTCCCAATCTCTTCGTGAATTTCGGGCAACGTGTAAACCCTAACGTCGCTCTGAACCCTGTAGAAGTTTCCGAAACCTCCGAAGTGATCGAAGTGGCAGTGAGTCCATATCACCGCATCGACCCTATCGACGTTCATATCCAGAAGCTGACGCCTCATGTCCGGAGATGTATCTACAAGTAGCGTCTTGCCCTTATGCTGAACCATAACCGAAAATCTCTTCCTTTCCCATCCCTTCAATCTGGCGTCCTCGCACGTCTTGCAGTGACAACCTATTATCGGAGTTCCGGTGGAATCGCCCGTTCCGAGCAGAACTACTTTCATCCGATCACCTTCTACATTTTTTTATTTTTTAAGCGGCACTACGTGATGATGTATTGGATATGCCGAAAAGCTATAAAAAGCCATTTCAACATCGCTACAATTATGGAATACTCCTTGGTCTGCATAGAATGCGGAAGGGAATACGAGCGGGATGATATTTACACGTGCGAATGCGGTGGTCTTTTGGAAGTAAGGCTCAAAGACGTCGATGTCAATTTCAAGCTTGACGGCAAGGATTTGAGGGTTTGGAAATACGGATGCCTTCTGCCCGTTAAAATAAAACCCGTATCGCTTAGGGAGGGCGGAACTCCGCTTTACGAATGCGAAAGGCTTGGCAACGAAGTCGGATGTAAGGTTTACGTGAAGCACGAAGGGGCAAATCCGTCCGGCTCTTTTAAGGATAGGGGCATGACCGTCGGAGTTACTAAGGCGATAGAACTCGGCAAGAGTGCCGTAGCCTGCGCTTCGACCGGCAACACTTCGGCTTCCATGGCTATGTATGCCGCGAAGGCCGGATTGAAGGCTTACGTTCTCCTTCCAGCCGGAAAGGTTGCGTTGGGTAAGGTCGCCCAAGCTCTCATGCACGGGGCGAAGGTTATAGGGATAAAGGGGAATTTCGATCAAGCCTTAGCCTTGGTTAGGCAGATCTGCGCAATGCAGGGATTTTATCTGCTGAACTCCGTAAATCCGTTCAGATTGGAGGGGCAGAAAACCATAGCGTATGAGATAGTCGATGAGTTGGGATTCGTTCCGAATAAGGTAATTCTGCCGGTCGGAAACGCTGGCAACATTTCGGCGATATGGAAGGGATTTAAGGAGCTCAAATGGTTGGGTCTAATCGATTCTCTGCCGAAGATGATAGGAGTGCAGGCTGAAGGTGCAAATCCGATTTACAAAGCGGTTAAGGAAGGCAGAGACGACATAGAACCCGTTTTAAATCCGGAAACGATAGCGACGGCTATAAGAATAGGTCAGCCAGTAAATGCGAGGAAGGCTATCAGGGCGATTTACGAATCCAAGGGAACGGCCGTGCAGGTGAGCGATGAGGAGATTACGAAGGCACAGAGGGATCTGGCATCCATGGAGGGAATCGGAGTCGAGCCAGCATCCGCGGCATCCATCGCTGGCTTGAGAAGGCTTGCGGAAAACGGTGAAATAGAGAGGGATGAAGTCGTGGTCTGCATAACGACCGGACACCTTTTGAAGGATCCCGAAGCGGTGCTTAGGGCGTGCGGAAAACCTATAGAAGTGGAACCGAAGGTTGAAGCTATTTTGAGGGTTTTGTGATCTTCATCATAATTATTCCGACGGCTAAGCCTTTTTTTGCGGAAATAAAAGCCTATAAAACGTTTTTCCAAAAGGGATATATTATAACGATTTATCATTCCATTGATGTTCGCGTATCCGATGGAGGTCGTTTCGGATATATATCTCAGCAAGATCGGGGGATTCAGCTGTGAGCTGAGTAAGAATGAGATCGGAATAAACGCCAAGGCTTTGGAGGTTAACACATCCATAATCGCGAACGAAACTTACGCGAGGCTGAGGTTTTTCGACGAAAAGCCTTATCCGTATTTCTTTAGAAGATCCTTTAGAATAATCGGTTTGGAGGAAAACATGGAAGGTTACGAGCTCTCTTCGAATGGAGAAGTCGTCTTGTCGGCTGAACTCGAAGACGATTTCAAGAACATCGTTGGAAGGGATGTGATGATAAATACGGTTGAGAGCTTCAGAATAGATTACGACTACCGAAAGGTTATAAAGAAGATATTCGACTATGCTGGGATATGCTTAGAAGACCGACGAAGAAGGAACTGAAGGTGATAAATTCAGC
>WAKM01000055.1 GCA_015523335.1 Archaeoglobaceae archaeon
AGATGTGTATAAGAGACAGAATTTATTGATAATATTAATAAAATAAAATATATTATAAATTAATTACAAAAATACTTAAATTTTCGCTGTCGTGCGTGTTGCATACACTCGAACATCAAACGTTGCTTATTATTTATTATATATTTCTTTTAACAAAATTAGAGGTAAGATTTCGTTACTACTAAATGAATATTATCGCTAAATTTTATGAAAAAATATTTAAAAGCATAAAAATAGATAATGTTATATACTACACATTTCTAAAATAGATCGATCGAAATGAGCGTCGGTGTTATTATTTGCACGTGTGGTAATACTTTAAGTGAAAGAATAGACATTGACAGACTCATTGAGTTGGCTGAGGGACTTGAAGATGTTTCGATAGTCAAGAAGGTTGACCTATTCTGCGAGGACTACGAGGAAGTAGTTCGAGAGATGAAGGGAAAAGTGGACAGGTTGTTGTTTGTAGGCTGTTCGGAGAGATCGTCATTGAAGATGAACGAAGATAAAATAGCCCAGATACTCGAAAAGATTGGTCTGGACAGGGCGATGTTCGAAGTTGCTAACATAAGGGAGCAGTGTGCATGGATTCACGAGGATAGGGATGGAGCGACGAGGAAGGCTTTGGATCAGCTGATGATGGCTTACATTAAGCTGAGGTCGAACAGACCGACGGGAGAAGCGGTAAAGCTTGAGAAGAGGGTTCTTGTGATTGGTGGCGGAGTTGCGGGAATGCAGTGCGCTATAGATCTGGCAAAGGCCGGAATAGATGTCGTGTTGGTTGAAAAGAATCCGTATTTGGGTGGTCACACCGCACAGATTCCGTTGCTGTTCCAGTGCGAAGGATGGAGCTCGATGTGCACGAGCGAATGTATAGTGCCGGTAATAGCGAGGGAAACGGTATTCAACGATAAAATAACTATAATAACCAACGCTGAGGTTAAAGAGGTCGAAAAAGTAAATGGTAACTTCTCCGTTATCATAGAACAGAAACCACAATTTGTCGATCCCAACAAATGCGTTAGCTGTGGAAAATGCGCGGAAGTTTGTCCAATAGAAGTTCCCAACGAATTCGATATGAAATTCGGCAAGAGAAAGGCTATCGATAAGGACTTCGCCTTGGCTATCCCGGATACATACAACATCTTAGACGAGTATTGTAACAGATGCAGCGAATGCTTGAAGGTCTGTCCGACAAACGCGATAAACTTGGATGCCAAACCTTCGATCTACAACTACAAATTCGGAGCGGTCGTAATCGCTACCGGATTCCAAGGATACGACCTATCCAAGATAGCTGAGCTCAATTACGCTCATCCGGATGTTGTGACTAGCTTAGAATTCGAGAGACTGCTCACTAAGGGCTTCAAGCGACCGTCGGACGGAAAGATTCCGGAAAGCTTGGTGTTCGTTCTGTGTAGCGGTTCAAGGAGCGAAAACGGTAACGGAGTTCCATACTGCTCCAAGATCTGCTGTTCCGTCATAATGAAGCTTGCGAACAGGATAGCGACGTTATTCCCCGAAACCGAGATAACGGTAATTTACAAAGACATCAGAACGCCCGGAAAGCTCGAAGACTTCTACAAGATGGTGGAAAGGAAGGGTGTGGAGTTCGTTAAGGGAGAGGTCGATGAGATCGCCAATGAGAATGGCAGGCTGAAGGTTACGGTTTTCAAGGAAGACGGCGGTGAGGAGGATATAGAAGCTGATATGGTCGTTTTAGCTGAAGCTCTGATTCCGGCCGGAGTCCAACTCCTTAAGAAGTTCGGAGTCGTTACCGATAAGTTCGGATACCCGATAGAGTTCCAGCCCCGTATAATAAATCCGAACGAGACCTACGTTGACAGGGTCTTTGTCGTTGGAACTGCTAAAGGGCCGGGTATAGTTCAGGAGAGCGTGGAATCGGGAAGTGCCGTAGCCATGAGAATCGCTGAGATGTTGAAGGACGGAGAAAAGAAGCTTCAGAAGTTCGTTTCATACGTGAACAAGGATATATGCTCTAAATGCGGAATCTGTGCATCGATGTGTCCGCACGATGCTATAAGAATTAAGGAAGACGGGGCGGAAGTGGATTCAGCCTTCTGCAGGGGATGCGGTTTGTGCATGTCGGTTTGCCCGAACCACGCGATCCAGCTTATAAACTTCGAGGACAAGCAGTTGCTCGACCAAGTTGAGGTTGCGTTCAAGCATGCCAAGGAGGGAGAGCCGAGGATTCTCACCCTACTCTGTTACTGGTGCTCGTATGCCGCGGCTGACCTCATGGGAGTAAAGGGATTGAAGCTTCCGGCAAACTTCAGAAGCATCAGGATAAGGTGTTCGTCATCGGTAAACGCCGGAACGCTTTTGGAGATACTGAAAAAGGTCGACGGCGTTCTAATAGCGGGATGTCCGCCGAAGAACTGTCACCACGGCTGGGGCAACTACGTTTCAGCGAAGAGGATCAAGCTCATGAACGAGGCTATGAAACAGCTTGGAATTAATCCGGATAAGCTCAGGTGGGAGTATATAGGCGTTGCGATGTGGGGTCCGCTTGCTAAGGCAATTAAGGAAATGACCGAGAGGTTGGGATCATGAAGGTCGTTATAGATTGGCTCGCATCCTGTGGGGGTTGCGACGTTTCGATCTTGGATTTGGGCGTCAAGATACTCGACGTTATCGGGGAATTCGAGATAGTCTACTGGCCGGTAGCATTGGACTTCAAGAAGAAAGATTTGGAGTCGCTCGATAAAGCTGACATTGCGATCGTGAATGGAGCCGTCAGAACTTCCGAGCAGGAGGAGCAGGTGAAGCTGATAAGGGATAAAGTCGATGTTCTGATAGCATACGGCTCTTGCGCATGCTTCGGAGGTATTCCGGGATTGGGGAACCAGTTCGATGCCGATGAAATACTCAAAAGGGCTTACGTAGAAACGCCGTCTACTACTGAAGGGAAGATACCTCAGCCCGTAACAAAGCTGAACGATACTGAACTGACGCTTCCAAAGTTTTTGGACAAGGTTAAACCGCTCGACGAAGTCGTTGAAGTTGACTACTACGTTCCGGGCTGTCCTCCTTCGGCTTCCACTATCGAGGAGATGGTAGAACTTCTGCTGAAACTTAAGAAGGGTGAGAAGCCCGAAAAGAGAGTTTTAGCTTCGGACAAATCGCTATGCTACGAATGTCCGAGGTTCAAGTCGTTGGTTAGACCTCCAACCATCAACCGTCCGCATGAGATCGTAGCTGATCAGGAGAGGTGCTTCTTGGAGCAAGGAATTATCTGTCTCGGCTTCGTTACGAGAGGCGGATGCGGAGCGAGGTGCATAAAGGCCAACATGCCGTGTAGGGGTTGCTACGGAAAGGTTCCGAACGCGGTTGACTTCGGAACGGAAGCTATCACTGCAATCGCCATGGCTGGAACCGGAGAAGATTATCTACCTCCGATGAGAATCACAGAAGCAATTGATAAGATTAAGGATGTTGTCGGGCTGATCTATCAGTTCTGTTTACCTAAATCGAAGTTGGGTGATCTGAAATGAAAAAGATTAGTATCGATCCGAACACGAGGCTTGAAGGACACGGTAAGGTGGAGATAATTTTGGATGACGACGGAAACGTTAAGGATGCTTACTTCCAGGTTGTGGAGTTCAGGGGTTTCGAGAAGTTCTGCGAAGGTAGGCACGTTGAGGAGTTGCCGAGGATAACTCCGAAGATCTGCGGTGTTTGTCCCGGAGCCCATCACATGGCTTCAACCAAAGCCTGCGATGCCGTATTTGAAGTAGAACCGACGGAAACTGCTAAAAAGATCAGGGAGATATTCTACAACGCCCACGTGATCCACAGCCATATGTTGCACTTCTACGCGCTTGCGCTTCCCGACCTTCTCCTCATATCAGCCGATCCGAAGGATAGGAACATCTTCGGACTTCTCAACGTTTTGGGGAAGGACATCGTAGCTGAAGTTCTGCAGTGCAGAGGCTACGCGCAGAAGATTCAGGAGATATTGGCTGGACATCCCATCTACCCCGTCTTCGGATTGCCCGGCGGTGTTTCAAAACCGCTTGAGGAAGATCAGAGGAAGGAAATAGAGGAGATGGCTAAAAAGCTCGTGGAATTCGGGAAAAAGGGACTTGAGATTTTCGAGAACCACGTTCTAAAAAATGAAGAGATACTCGAATTGATAAAGGAGAGGGACGTGTATTATCAGGAAACGAACTACTTGGGGATGGTCGATGAGAACGGGCACGTAAACTTCTACGACGGGATACTAAAAGCCGTAGATCCGGATGGAAACGTCATATGCACGTTCGAAGGCAAGGATTACCTCGAATACATAGCGGAGCATGTGGAACCTTGGAGCTACGTAAAGTTCCCGTATCTAAAGCCCATCGGCTGGAAAGGGCTTGTGGATGGAAAAGACAGTGGAATTTACAGGGTAAACGCCTTGGCAAGGCTTAACGTTGCAGATGGCATGGCAACGCCTTTGGCTCAAGAAGCTTACGAGACGATGTTCAACTTCTTCGGAAGGAAGCCCGTTCACAACATCTTAGCCTACAACTGGGCGAGGTTGATAGAAATACTATACGGGGCGGAGAGGATACTCGAACTCGTTCAGGATCCCGAGATTACGAGCAAAGACGTGCGAAATCTGCCGAAGAAGAAGCCGAGCGAAGGTGTTGGAGTGGTCGAAGCGCCTCGCGGAGTTCTGATCCATCACTACGTTACCGACAGCCATGGAGTCGTTAAGGAAGTCAACCTGATCGTTGCCACAGTCCAAAACAATCCGGCAATAAATCTGTCGGTAAAAAAGGCGGCAAGTAAGCTGATAAAGAACGGAAAGGTAGATGATAGGATTTTGAACATGGTCGAGATGGCCGTAAGAGCTTACGATCCGTGCTTAGCCTGTGCAAGCCATGCTTTGCCCGGAAGTATGCCACTCGTAGTGGACATCTACTGGAACGGAGAGCTATACAAGAGATTTATAAGAAACTGCTAATTTTATACTTTTTTAAATATACATCCCAACCGAGCTAAGCTTTTATTCTGAACTGCGAAGCTATACATCGAATGCTGATAGGTTTTTCTGGAGCCTGCAACTCCGGTAAAACGACTTTAGCCAACGCTTTAGCGGAAGAATTAAGAAAAAGAGGATATAACGTGGAGTTAGTTGGGGAAGTCGTTAGGGATGTATTCAGAGTTTTTCAGAGAACTTACGGTTTTAGGGATTTGAAGGAGCTTAGAGAGAGCAAGCACCACTTTAAATTCCAGCTTGAAGTCTTAAAAACTCAGATAGAGAGGGAAAATTCGGCTTTAAATAGGGCTGAAATTGTTTTAAGCGATAGGACTATCTATGACAACCTGTTTTACACAATTTTCTGGAACTCCATGGAATGGAAGACCTTGAAAGAATATGTAAACCTATTCAGGAGTTTAGGAGAAAGAAGATATGATTTAATATTCTTCTGCAAGCCTTTGAGCAACAACGCAAGGGATGGTTTTAGAGATTACGATCTGAATTGTGTGGAAATTCAGGATCTGGCTATAAGATTGCTCGTAGACAGGGAAAACGTAGTTGAGGTGCCGGATGAAAGCTTAGAAAATAGAATTTCGTTCTGTTTAGAAAAATTGGGTGGGATACTTAAAGTTTGAGAAAGTAAATTATCCATAAAAATCAATCTATCTCAGTTCTTCAACCTTAGCAATCCCGTATCCGACGTATATCACCTTGTTCGGCTCAAGCGCATCTACGACTTCTTTTCGATGGGTCACTGCTACAAACGTTATTCCCGCACTTCTTACGATCTCTCCGATCTTCCTCGCAACCCTCATCGCTGTTAGGCTATCCAAATGCGATGCAAATTCGTCTATCAGAATCAAACTCGGCTTCTCAGCCAAAATCGAAGCCAATTTTGCCCTCTCTTTTTGCCCCGTCGATAGTTCGGAATATCTGGCTCTATATAGCACCGCATCCGAAAGTCCAGCTTTGTTCAGTATCTCAACCGCAACGTGCAGATCCTTAGCCTTAGCGTAGACATGCTCAAGTATGCTCTCCTCTCCAAACTCGGGCTCAAACTCCTGCGGGATCAGAACACCAACCTTAGCCCTTGGAGACCGAATCTCGCCGGATGTTGGCTCGAACTTCTCACCTTTAATTCCGGTTACCGCACCAAGAATCAGCCTGAGCAAAGTCGTCTTACCAGCCCCGCTTGCGCCTACAACTACAATGATCTCCCCCGGTTTAATCTCGAACGTCGCATTCCTTATAACCTGCCTCTCTATTAACCTATGTTTAACTCCGAAAGCGGAAAGGAGATCTTGAACATCTCTTTTCAGCTTCGAAACGTCCAAGTGATTCCTGAAAACCTTTGAGACGTTTTTAAAAACTATTGGCTCCTTTAACATCTCAGCCTTTCCGTATTTAGAAACGCAAAGTCTTCCCTTATGTTGTTTTGCTATTTCGTCCTCTTCGAAGAATTTTTGCAGAAACTTCTCCGCCTCTTCGCTTATGGGATAATACAAAACCGGTCTGCCCGAAGCCGTATCCCAGACGTATTTAAATCCTACCTTCTCAAAGAACGGATTGAATCTCGCCATCTGAGCGATGGTTTCGACCAGATGCTTCCTCTTCTTCATCTCCGGGATTCTCCTCTCTTCTATCCACTCTATCGCAAGCTTCACGGCAAGCATGCCCAAGCCGTCCGATCTGTAGTCGGGATGAACTACCACCCTCGCTATTCTGGAACATGCGGTGTTGCTTCTCTTCATAGCCTCCCAACTCGCAATTTCCCACAGCTTTTGCCTTGCGACCTTTCTGCTGAACTTCCGTCTTAGCTCTTTGAACAGTTGCTTCATCACCAGTTCCGGACTGTAAACGGGATGGAACCAGCTGTATGGAAAGACCTTTTCTCTTATGTTTTTAACTATCTTTCCGTCCGGCAACCTTCGGTGCATCAGGGGTATCGGCGGATCCACTCGAACGTAAGCGATTATTCGGGGTTCGAATTCTTCTCTCTCCAAGAGTTCGAGAATCAGAAATCTTGATGCCGGAGTAGAACCCCTTATCTCGACGATGTGAACATCATCGCTTCCACACTTCGGACAGTTCTGCCTCACATTTGCCTCAAATAGTTCTTCGCAACTGTCACAACGCCAAAGGGCGATCTTCTCCTTATCGGAAGCGTAATGATACTGCTCCAACTCCGCTATCGCCTCAAAATCGGATTCAAATACAGCTTCTCTCGCCCTAATCCTGTATTCGTATAGGACGTTTCCGAACGGACTATAGCGGGGAGACTTCACATCCTTAACCCAATAGGGCCAAACTTTAACCTCATCCTTACCGTAGAATCTATAAAGCTCGTAATCGTCAAAGAAGAGAACGAGAGAACCTTTAATTTCCTTCGGTTTGGACTTGATGATCAGATCAACGGTATCGCCTTCGAAAAGCCATTTCGCAACTCCTGCAGTGTAGACCGTGTATGTTTTTCCATCAGCTTCGATATCGAGCGTTCCGAACCATCGATGCTTGAATTTCGGTATCTCTCTTCCAACGACCTTTCCTATCATCCGTAATAATTTCGGATAAACCTTTTTTTAAGTTGCGATAACTATGTTCATGCGAGGTTTGATAGTCAAAGAACCCTACGCAACTCTGATCGTTAAGGGAGAAAAGGTATGGGAGATCAGAAAGAGGAGAACGAACATCAGGGGAGATATATTTATAATATCGAACGGTAAAATCGTGGGAAAGGTTAAGCTTGTGGACGTCTTAGGCCCGTTCACGGCTGAAGAGCTTGCAGAACATTTGGATAAGCACAAGGTCAGTTATGAAGACTTAAAGAGATACGCCAATAACTGCAAGCTTTTCGTCTGGGTTTTTGAGGATGCGGAGGAGTTCGAAGAGCCGATAGATATAAGGATTCCGAAGGGTGCTCAGGTTTGGGTTAGAGTTGAATTGAGCAGATAAACCAGAAAAGGTTTTTATAATTGATATCAAAGACAAAAATATGGAAGAAAACATCACAAGAATCGGGGTCAGCTTGCCAAAAAATCTGCTTGAAGAGTTCGATAGTATTATCAAGACGAGGGGTTACTCATCAAGAAGCGAGGCGATCAGAGACGCTATAAGAAACTACATCATGGAATACAAATGGCTTGAAAGGGAAGAGGGCGAGATAGTAGGTGTTATAAACGTCGTTTACGATCACCACGTGAAAGGCGTAAGCGATACGATAATATCTCTGCAACACGACTTCTTGGACATAATTACCACAACACTGCACATCCATCTGAATAGGGATTACTGCCTCGAAATGATTCTTGTGAAGGGGGACATGGGTAGGGTAAAGAAGCTGGTGGACAAGATAACGACGCTCAAAGGCGTCACGAACGTTAAACTAATCACAGCTTTAAGAGATTAGCGATGGAAGTTCAGTTCGTATTTTCCCGGAAGGATTTATGTGCAGTAGTCGTTCTGAGCTTTATTCTACTTTTGATTGCTCCACCTCTTTTCGGTATTAAATCGATATTCTCTAAAGACGGTTATATATTCTTTATATTTTCAGACGGATCGATATCGTTGCTCAGCCAGATTGGAGTTATACTCGTAGCTATCGGCACGATAGTCCTTCACGAATTTATTCATGTGGTGACTTTGAAGGTTATGGGGGTTAGTTTCAAACTTAAACCGGTATCGTCTTTTAGATTACCGTTGATGATTCAGGTGGATTACGATAAAATAAATATCTGGCATTACATCCTAACAGCACTTTCCCCTCAGATACTGACTCTCGTATTTGCCATCCATCTTATAACTTATGCTCCCTTAATTCTGTTAGCGGTTCTAAATTTCGCGAGTTCGTCGGGCGTCTTCTATGGAATTGCAAAGACCCTTGTGAAGGTAAGGAGTATCAGAGGAACGATATTCAAGGTTGACGATCTGAGATACATCGTTAGAGTGGATGAATGATAGAGTTTCGATGCTCGACAAAAAGTTTAAATACAGCGTTAAGATAAACTATAGTTGAAGCGGGGTGGGGTAGCCAGGTAATCCCGGCGGGCTCATAACCCGCAGATCGGCCGTTCAAATCGGCCCCCCGCTATAGCCTTTATTTATAATTTTTGTGGAATTTAAATGCTGAGGTCTTTCGTTTGACTTACCGTTGGAAACGTCCCTTCTGCGGTTATCCTCAGGGAATACGGATCCGAGTTATAATTGTAAATTTTTGGGTGAATACCAAATGATCCTAACAGATCCCTCAAAACGTCTTTATCGTAGTTGGAGACATCTATAACCAGCGTTTTACTTTTTTCATTCCAGCTAACACAACCTTCGCTGTCAAAGAAGCCCCTTAAAAACTCGACTGGAAATTTTTCAGCAACCTCAAAAAGCTTCTCCTTCGTTTGCTTTAGAAAATCGTATAACATCTTACTGTTAGCTTCAACGCACCACCTATCGCATCTTGCATTATTAACAAAAAACATCGAAAAATATTTAAACTTTAGAAATATATATTAATTAATGATTGATTTGAAAAACTTAATTGCTGAGATAAAGGAGTTAAGAGAAGGGGTTTGAGCTACTCCGAGATTACGAGAACGCTCGAATCTAAAGGCGTCAAAGTTTCGAGGGTTACGGTTATGAGGTGGTGTAAAGGTCTGCACGATCCTTTCAACAGGATGAACTCGGTTAGGCTTGAACCTTCTCCCGAATTGGCTTATATCGTTGGTGTGATGTTTGGAGACGGAAGCACAAGTTTTAGGAAGTCTGGAAGATCGCATAAGTATAGAGTAAGGCTAAAAGTTGTTGATAGAGAGTTTGCCGAGGAATTCAAGAGGTGCTTGGAGGTTATAGGTCTAAAACCTTCTCTAAGATTCGAAAGAAATCGGGGTTGATGACAGTCATGCAAACTTCTAAATAGCTCGAAATAAAGGAAAATGTATGAAAGATGTTCTAAAGCTCGCCTCAGCAAAAGCGTATGAGATGGATGCTAAGGATGAAATGGATCCCGAACTTCTTAAGCTCGCGTTCGAGATGGGTTTGATGTCCGTGACCGTTCCAAAGGATTTGGGCGGGCTTGGAGAGGGATACGTTAAGCTCTGCGAAGTCGTTGAAGAGCTCGCAAAGGTAAATTCCGGTTTCTCCTTAAGCGTTGCTGCCCATCACATGGCTGTAAACTGCGTAAGGATGTTCGGGAATGATGATTGGTTGAAGAAGCTTACAAGACAAGTGGGAGCTTTTGCTGTAA
The DNA here is from genome assembly GCA_015523335.1 of Archaeoglobaceae archaeon. Taxonomy (GTDB): domain Archaea; phylum Halobacteriota; class Archaeoglobi; order Archaeoglobales; family Archaeoglobaceae; genus WAKM01. The sequence goes on from WAKM01000055.1 coordinate 10,224, forward strand.
CCGAGCCTCATGCCGGAAGTGATGTCGCGGCGATAAGGCTTCGGGCTGAGAAAAGAGGAAATTCGTTTATTTTGAACGGAAGCAAAACGTTCATAACGAACGCTCTCTTTGCCGACATATTCGTAGTCCTTGCGAAGGTCGAAGACAAGCCCACAGCCTTCATCGTTGAGAGATGCGAGGATATGGAATTCAGAAAGCTTGAGCTGTGCGGAATGAGGGGAAACGGAATAGCATCTGTAAGATTTAAGGGCGTAGAAGTTCCTGCCGATAACATTCTGCTTGAAGTGGGAAAGGGTCTGAAGGTTATCTTGGCGACGCTCTCAAAGAGCAGAGTAGTTTTTTCGGCGTTGGGCTTGGGAATAGCGGAAAGATGCTTGGAGCTTGCAGTGAGATATGCAAAGGAAAGAAAAGCATTTGGAAGGAGCGTTGCGGAGTTTCAGGGAATTCAGTGGATGCTTGCGGAAGTTTTGGCTGAGATCGAAGCCGTAAAACGCTTGATATATTACACAGCAGAGCTCGCGGAAAAAGAAGACATCACCAAGCTCAGTGCCACGTGCAAGCTTCTAATTGCTAAGGTTGCGAAGAAATCAGCCGATGTCGCTGTTGAGATATACGGCGGACACGGATTGATAAGGGGATCACCGGTTGAGAGGGCTTACAGGGATGTTAAAGCGTTAGATATAGGGGAAGGAACATCCGAAATTATGAAGACGATCATCGCAAGATATATGCTTGATTCACGCTGATTGAATTCTTCTTTCTTTCGGAACGTAGTTCTTTACGAACTTACCGTTTCCTTTTCCGCAGCCCAAAAAGAAGTTTTTCCATTTCAGAATGACGTAACCCCTAACTGTAGCCTCTATGTCTTTTCCGCTCATCCACTTCCTTGCCTTTTCATCGTCGAGCTCGATAACGTTTTTTCTCGCAATTCTTCCGACGATGAAGCTACCTTCTATCGATAACCTTATCCCGTTCTCTTCGAGCGTTCCGAAGTATAGTCCGTAATGATATTCCGGAACTTCGATCCGGCATTTCTTGAACGCGTAAACTCTGCGCTTTCCTCTTTCCTCAAACTCCAAGTTGAGCTTCAGGAATTCCGATCTGTCCACACCGAACTGTCTTTCGAGGAATTCCGCGATCTTCTCTTTGAGCATCGATGAGGTGTTCAAGTTACGAATATTAGGATTTTTGCATCCGAACCGCTGAAGGTTCAAGCCGGCTTTAAGATCTTAGCGATGAAAAATCCTTCTGTATCGTTGTCTTGGGGATGAATCCTCAAGCATTTCAGCACATCCTTACAATATTCTCTATCCTCGAACTTCGTTATCGGTCTTTGGCTTTTAACCGGCAGATCTATTTCGACGACTTCGGCATCGGTATTCATGATGAGATAATCTATGACCTCTTCGTTCTCAAGAGGATCAAGCGTGCATGTGGCGTAAACCAAGAACCCACCGGGCTTTAATGCTCTGTAACCGGCCATTATCAGTTCCTTCTGCAATCTCGACAAAGATTCGACCTCCCTAAGCCTCCACATTTTCAGATACTTGAAGTTCTTTCTTATCATTCCAACGTTACTGCACGGGGCATCCAAGAGAACCTTGTCGAACGTATCTTTGAACCTCTTGAAGAATCTTCCGTCCTTCATCGTAACCCTTGCAATGGTAACCCCGCACCTCTGTAGATTCGAAATCAGGATGTTTAATCTGTCGACTTTCACGTCGTTCGCAATTATACAGCCTTCATTTTGCATATACTGAGCTATTTGCGTAGTTTTTCCTCCGGGAGCGGCGGCCATATCCAAAACGAGCATCCCCGGTTTGACATCCAAAGCAACTGCGGGAATCATTGCGGAAGCTTCTTGGGAGAAGATCAAACCCAACTGATGCTCTATCGTTCCTCCAACCTTCTCGGCGTTGATGAAGAACCCCTCCCTGCACCACGGAATCGGCTCAAGCTCGAACCTCTCGCTTAGACTTTTAACGACATCTTCAACGCTCGCCTTGAGGGTGTTAACCCTTATGCTGTTCCTTAGTGGTTTAGCCATATATACGTAGAAATCATCCGAATCGTCTATCTTCTCATACCTTTCTACGAACATCGGATTAATCTTTCTGAACTCTTCCTTGATCTTCCTCGGCTTCAAGTCCTCGCTGATCATTCATACGTTCTTGAGGGGTGGTAGAATAAAGCTGTTCCGATCTCGTTGATGACCGAAGCATGGTAAGATTTTTAAACCTCGGATCAGTAATGGCTAACGGGTGGGCCGGTAGCTTAGCCAGGTAGAGCGCGGGACTCTTAATCCCGCGGTCGGGGGTTCAAATCCCTCCCGGCCCGCTCCATAATTGAAAATAATCCCATGTTAATTAGTTGATTTTCCAAGTTTCACTTTTTGCTCGTTTAGCTAAAACGAGTAGTCAATCTGCATCGCGTTGATCGAGCTTTTTCAGTAGGGCATAGAAGAAACCTATCGTTCCGTGCCTATGCGGAAAAGCTCTTATCGTTCCCTTCAGAAATCCTTCGGAGTAATATCCCTTAAGGGGCACGAGCTCCACATCATCTCTGCTCTCCAAAATCCTCTTGGCCACATCCTCGTTCTCTTCTTTAAACATGGAGCATGTGCAATAAAGAACTCTACCGCCGGCCTTCAGAAGTTCAACAGCCGTCTTCAGCAGTTGATATTGGAGTTCGGCGATATCTCCTATCTTTTCCTCTCTGATCCTCCACCTGAGTTCGGGATTCTTCATTAGCGTTCCGTCGGACGTGCAAGGGGCGTCGAGCATAACCTTGTCCGCGATTTCTCTACCGAGAATTCTCGTAGCACTTCTGGCATCCTTTTTGTATATCCTTACGATTCTAATTCCACACCTGCTTATCAGTTCCTCCATCCTCCTTATCCTAAGTTCGTCCACATCGAACGCATGTATTATTCCTTTGTTTCTCATCAACTCAGCCATATGGATCGTTTTTCCTCCTGGAGCCGCACATAGATCCACTACGGTTTCACCGGGTTTCGGATCGAGCAGAATTGAAGCCAAAGCCGCGGCTTCCTCCTGAATAACGAACTTGCCCTTTCTATATAACTTAGATCTGTCGAAATCATATGGTCCTTCGAATTTAAGAACCGTCGGAACGACGTTGCTTACTATGACCTTCTTTTTCTCCTTTTTTAGCTCTTCCAATACCTCTTCGACCGTTGCTTTAAGAGTGTTCACCCTGATGCTTATAAGCGGTTCCTCGTTAAGGGCTTTGAACAGTTCTTTGGCTTCATCATCCAAGAGTTCCCTCATCTTTCTTATATACCAAGCCGGTAACAGATACTCAAGCTCCAGTCTTTCAAGCTCATCCTTGGGCTTGAGCTCGTATTCATCTATCTTGTCGAATATCTCGTAGTAGAACATTCCAACGTAGGGATGCGTAGTTTTTGAGAGAAAATCCGCCATAGCTTTCTTGGTTTTACCCTTATCAAGACGCTTTATGTATTTCCTTTCAAAAACGAGGAACTCAATCGTAACCCTCAACGCCGCTCTAAGCCACGGATCCAAGATGTTCTGATGAACGCCGACGAGCTCCCTTATTATCCTGTCTATTATTCCGAGTTTACCCATAATTTTGTAATAAATTGCCGTCAGTATTCTGTCGATATTAGTGCCGAGTATCCCATACTTCTCGAATACGATCCTTTTAGCATGTTGCGTCGGCTTTATCTCTTCGGATTTCCTCAATACTTCGGTGAGTATTATAAAGTCGCCGGATTTTACCCTATACACGAAGGTCATTGCCAAACTCAAGTAAATAAAAGGTTCTGTCCCAAGCCATGATAAACTACTTTAGATTCTGATTAGCTCATCGATTTCGTTTCCGATGACCGCTATCCAATCTATCTTGCCCGGTTTGAAATTCCTTTTGGCCTCCTCGTCGCCTTTTGCAATCATTTCGATTACGTTTGCGACGTCTTCGGGAGATCTTTCAGTCGTATCTATCTCGTAAACTTCCTTACAGCGTTCAAGAGCCTCGATCAAAATAAAATCCACGATCTCAGCTTCAACGTTTTCCAAAACCTTTTCCTCACTCCAACCCTTTCCCTCGAGCCTTCTCTTAAGCTCTACGGGATTGCAACGTAGAACTACAGTTATGTCCGGATTCAGAAGGTGGGAAAGGTGTCCTTCCAAAAATACGAGACCTTCTGGAAGAACATCGGCAATTTTCTTCGCGAGTTCGTCGACATCCACTATCTTACAGCCCTCCTCCTCTCCGATTATGCAGTCCAACCGCTCCGCAAGCTCGTTTACGGAGATAACACTGTAACCCCTTCTCCGCAGAATCTTAGCCACCGTTGTCTTTCCGGTTCCGGGAGTTCCCGTTATTGCTACCACCTCAGAAACGGGTGGATTCATCATACGTCAGCTCGCCCTCGTTTCATCATCGGTTAAAAAAGGTTAACCGACGGGGTATATATTCGTTTCAATAACGATCCGAAGACGTCTGTAACTCACGAGATGGCACCATGAGCAACCGCAAACGGTTTTAACATGCAATCTTAAAATGATACGATGGAAATCGATTACGATGCTGTGGGCTTAAGGGTGGGAATCGAAATTCACCAGCAACTCGATACGAAGCACAAGCTCTTCTGCTACTGTCCAACCGTTCAAAGAGATGTAGAAGAATCGAACTTCGAGTTCTTCCGTTATCTAAGATTGAAGAGGAGCGAGATCGGAGAGGAAGATAGGGCCGCAAAGGAAGAGGTCATGAGAAGCAAGAAGTTCATCTATAAGTTCTACGATACAACATGCTTGGTTGAAGCCGATGAGGAACCGCCGAGGGAGCTAAACACGGAAGCTCTTAAGGTCGCGATACAGATCGGGAAGATGCTCAACATGGAATTCGTCGACGAGGTTCACGTTATGCGTAAAATCGTCATAGACGGTAGCAACACAACCGGATTCCAGAGAACGGCATTAATAGCTTTTGACGGCTACATAGAGGTCAACGGACAAAGAATAGGTATTGCCACACTCTGCTTGGAAGAGGAAGCCTGTAGGAAGATCGAGGATAAGGGAAACATCGTGATATATTCCCTCGACAGATTGGGAATCCCTCTCGTTGAGATCGGCACTTATCCGGATATAACAACGCCGAAGATGGCTAAAGCCGTTGCTAAGAAGCTCGGAATGATACTTAGATCTACCGGCAAGGTTAAGAGAGGCTTGGGAACGATAAGGCAGGACGTTAACATATCCATAAGGGACGGAGCGAGAATTGAGATTAAGGGCGTTCAGGATTTGGATATTCTCGACAAGATCGTCAAGTATGAGGTCATCAGGCAGTTGAATCTCCTAAAAATAAGGGATAAGCTTAAAGCGAGAGGGGCTTCGGTGGTGAAAGACATCTTCGACGTGACGGATGTATTCGCAAATACGAAGTCGAAGGTTATAGCGAAGGCTATCAAAGGCGGCGGTAGGGTTAAGGCGATTCTTCTGAAGAAGTTCGCCGGCATAGTTGGCAGAGAGATTCAGCCGGGGAGAAGGCTCGGAACTGAATTTGCGGATATAGCAAAGATGTTCGGTTTGGGTGGAATCTTCCATACAGATGAACTACCGAAATACGGAATCAGCGAAGAGGAAGTTGCCAAGCTGAAGGAGAAGGTTAAAGCAAGAGATGAGGACGCCGTGGTCATAGCTTGCGGAGATGAGACGAGAGTCGAAAGGGCTTTGAGGAGGATAATTGAAAGGGCTGAGTATTGCCTAATCGGAGTCCCGGAAGAGACGAGGAAAGCAAATGAGGACGGAACGACTTCCTATCTAAGACCTCTACCCGGAGCGGCGAGAATGTATCCAGAGACCGACGTTCCTCCAGTGAGAATTACGAAAGAACTGCTCGATGTCGAGATTCCGGAGTTGATAGAGGATAGGGCAAAGAGATACGCCGAGAAATACGGCTTAAGCTACGATCTGGCTTACACCATAGCGGATTCCGAATACTACGAGCTTTTTGAGGAGTTCGCGGAAAAGATCGCTCCAACCATCGTCGCGAGAGTTCTGCACATAATTCCGGCTGAGCTGAAGAAGGACGGATACGACATCGACGTTCTCAACGAGAGGCACTTCAGGATCACACTCGAGCTTATCGCTGACGGAAAGATCGCTAAGGAGGGAGCCGAGGAGGTTTTGAGGGTGTTCTGCCTAAATCCGAACGCCAGAGTTGATGAAATCTTGGAATCCCCCAGCAAAGCCGAGAATTTGGACGAGTTCATAGCTAAGCTTGTGGAGGAGAAGATCGATCTCATAAGGGAGAGAGGAGAGCACGCTTTCAAACCTCTTATGGGCTTGGTTATGAAGGAGTTCAGGGGAAAGGTCGATGGCAAGGTCGTTGCTGAGAAGCTTATGAGTGCTATAAAGGCAAAGATAGACGAATTTAAATAATTTTACATCTGCAACCGCGGATCCATGTAATGCTGGCGAATATTTTAGTTGGTTCAAAAAGCTTTAATATCTTTCCACTTAACAGTATCCGGTGGGCTAGGCCGGGGGGTTCGGCGTCCCCTGTAACCCGAAACCGTCGATATGCGGGGGCCGAAGCCGAGGGAAGGCCCGCCGAGCGGAAATCTACAGTCCGATCCAGCCTCGCAGAGTCCCCGTCCCGAAGGGTCGGCGGTCACGGTGGGGACATCTGGAGGGATGTCCCGCCGTGTTTGCCGGGGGGACCGGCCCAGGCCCGGAAGGGAGCAGGCTTACCCCGGACGACCGGCGCTTTCGGGGGTGCGGGGAGGAGAGGCTGGGTCGGACTGCTTTCCGTAAGGCGGGTCGACCCGAGGCGCGCCCACCATTTTCTAACATCTTCAAAATTAAAGCAGACCTTCGAATTCCAAAATCTTCTTAGCCCATCTCAGTTTTTTCAGCTTAATTCCTTCAGCTCTATCGAAATCGAATCCCACAAGCTTTACGCACTTAGCGTTAAACGTTTTTGCAATGATCGCGGCACGATCTCCATCTGTAAATCCCCCAAAGTTGTATATTTTGTCAAAAGGCTCGGCTTGCGTCGTAGCTACGAATCTACCGAGCTTCGGGACAACCGATCGGATTCTGTCGATGTTGTCCCCGTGAGCATGCAGGACCAAGACGCATCCTTGTTTTTCAAGTTCAATCAAAATCTCATCGTCTTCCTCCATATCCGTAACATGAACAGTCGGAATAAAATTAGGCAGGAAATCCTTAATTCTCAAGATTGACTTGCCAGCTGTTATTACTACCCACTCGTTCAATTCAAGAATTTTTTCGGAATCCGCTCTTTTTATAGCACCCCCAACTACGATCACTTTTCTATTTGCAATTCTATCTTTCAAAACCGAGCAATCAGTAAGTTTGTCCCTACCGAGCTCGTATAAAATTTTTGCGGACTTAACGTCTTTTTCTCTGCTAAATCCGAAATCTGAGATAATTTTTGGATAAAAGTAATTCAGCCAGATTTCAACGTTCATGTATCTTAATTTGTTGATGAATTGTAATAATTACGATTCGGGAGTAAAGATTCATCTTCGACGTAGTTGACGGCGACCTTACGTTTAAATCAGACTAATAATAATTGAAAGAAAATATAACTGTCACAATAATGATATAAAAAGGTTTGATTAAATCAGACTAAAGAATGCAATATTTGGTTGTCTTTCAATCCTATATTAGTCTGATTTAAGCAGACTAAGAGGCTTACAGAGTTCGAAAAGAGTACTGAACTTTCAATCCTATATTAGTCTGATTTAAGCGCGGCTGAGGACATCGTCGGAGTTTTACAGCTATGGGACTTTCAATCCTATATTAGTCTGATTTAAACGGAATAAATCTCGGTGCAGCTGCAGCAGATTTAAGACTATTTCAATCCTATATTAGTCTGATTTAAGCTAAAAGAAAATCCTAACATCGAAAATCTAATTCATGCAATTTCAATCCTATATTAGTCTGATTTAAACCCTGTCTTACCGTTCATCATGATATTTTTTGCAGTTATATTTCAATCCTATATTAGTCTGATTTAAACCTCGAAGAGTTTGGAGTTCCCGAAGAGGAAGCTCTGATTTCAATCCTATATTAGTCTGATTTAAACTCAGCACAAATCTTGCAAATGATTTCGTCTTAGAGCTAATTTCAATCCTATATTAGTCTGATTTAAACGATGTTCATCTTCGAAATGAGCCAGCTTTACGTTGCAATTTCAATCCTATATTAGTCTGATTTAAACTGTAGAACCGTCCTTGCGGTGCAGAGTGAATTTGATCAATTTCAATCCTATATTAGTCTGATTTAAACTCGTTTCTAATTCTCCGGTATCTTTCGAAGATGGGTTTATTTCAATCCTATATTAGTCTGATTTAAACACTTACTATAAGGCAATGATGGAGTATGTTTTTCAGAAATTTCAATCCTATATTAGTCTGATTTAAACTATAATGCTTTCACTAAAACCTTTCCAGCACATAGAGGCGATTTCAATCCTATATTAGTCTGATTTAAACTCATTATATGTAAAGTATAGCAAGCCCCCCTCTTTTTATTATTTCAATCCTATATTAGTCTGATTTAAACTTTTGTTAGGTTTAGGTATTTACAGATATAAGCTTTTCTGAATTTGTGTTTGGTTTAAATACGTTCTGACGACATCGATAA
>WAKM01000056.1 GCA_015523335.1 Archaeoglobaceae archaeon
TACAGTCATCGCTACGAATCCCTTTGATTCGAGAGCTTTCTTAACGTCTTCTAGCTTCTCCGGCCTGATTATAGCCAATACCATCTTCATTCATACCACCTCACGAATACGCTACCTCTCCGTGCTGTGATATGTCCAACCCCACGTATTCTTCATCTTCGCTGACCCTCAATCCGATCGTCGCATCGACTATTTTCGCGATGATCAGAGTAACCACGAACGCATACGCAACTGCAGAGACCGCACCGATTATCTGAACCACGAACTGGTGGACGTTGCCCAAAAGTAGACCCTTAGCGTTTATGCTCGCAAAGATCCCGGTAGCAATGGCACCCCAGAAACCGCCCATTCCGTGGACTGCCCAAGCATCCAAGCTCTCGTCGATTCCCTTCTTAACCCTAAATAGCATAGCCGAATAGCATAGAACGCCAGCTACCGCTCCGATTACGATCGATGACAGAGGATCCACGTAACCTGCCGCAGGAGTTATCGCAACCAATCCCGCAACCGCTCCGCTTGCAATTCCCAAGCTACCCGGCTTTCCTTTGATCCAGCTCGCAAACATCCATGCCAAAGCACCAGCAGCAGCCGCGGTATTCGTTACTATGAAGGCGTTGCAGGCAATTTTGTTCGCCGCCAAAGCGCTACCGGCGTTAAATCCGAACCATCCGAACCAAAGCAAAGCCGTTCCAAGCAACGTCATAGGAATGTTATGCGGCTCCATCGAGTATTCCCCAAAGCCCATCCTCTTACCTATCAGAAAAGCTAACGCCAAAGCGCTGAAGCCCGAACTTATGTGAACAACCGTTCCTCCGGCGAAATCCAAAGCGCCAAGCTTTGCAAGCCATCCATTGCCCCAGACCCAGTGGGCGAGCGGATCGTAAACGAAGGTCGTCCAAAGTATTCCGAAAACTATGAATGCCGAGAGCTTTACCCTTTCCGCCATCGCCGACGTTATTATTGCAAGTGTTATAGCCGCGAACATCAGCTGGAAAGCTACGAAAGCGTAGTCAATCATCTTAAGGTTCTTCAGTCCCAAGTGTTCCAAGTTACCAATTATTCCGTTAACATCGCTTCCAAACGACAGCGTGTATCCGATGATTATCCACTGAATACTGACTATTGCAAGCGCCAAGAAGCATAAGGAGATCATCGATAGGACGTTTTTTCTTCTGACCATCCCTCCGTAGAACAATCCCAATCCGGGGGTCATCAGCATGACCAATGCCGCCGATGTCAGCAACCAAGCCACGTCTCCGCTTTCCATAACCTCAGACGAATCTATGATGTTTTTAAAAATTTTTAACAAAATGTCCTAAAGATTCATAATTTTTCATAGTTAGAACCACCAGTCTAAAGATTTTGGCTAAGCTCGTATCCGATTGCTGGCACAACTATCATCGAAAAATATTTAAAATTAGCAACACCACTGCAAAACAATGCCTAAATTCATCCCAATTCCAGCCATTCTCGTATCCCTTTTGGTATTGGTAGAGTAAACTATCCCGCTTTTTTGGCGGGTTTTCTTGGGGTGGTTCTATGCGTGCTGCAGATGCGATCGTCAAGGCTCTGGAGATGGAAGGCGTCGAGCACATATTCGGGATTCCCGGAGGTGCAATTCTGGAAGTTTACGATGCGCTATACGATTCAGAGATCGTCCACATTCTTACGAGGCACGAGCAAGCGGCTGTGCACGCGGCTGACGGATACGCGAGAGCTACCGGAAAAGTCGGAGTTGCTTTCGCAACCTCCGGCCCGGGAGCGACTAACACCGTTACTGGCATCGCCACGGCATACATGGATTCCTCACCGCTCGTTGTTATGACAGGGCAAGTGCCGAGAGCTATGATTGGAAACGATGCTTTTCAGGAAGCCGACACAACCGGCATAACGATGCCGATAACAAAGCACAACTACCTCGTCACAGACGAGAGACAACTGCTCAGAATAATCAAGGAAGCTTTTCACATAGCTTCAACCGGAAGACCGGGCCCGGTTCTAATAGATCTGCCGAGAGATGTGACGATGGCCGATATCGAGTTCGATTATCCCGATAAAGTCGATCTGATCGGTTACAAACCCAAGATCAAAGGACATCCGAAGCAGATAAAAAAAGCAGTCGATATGATAATACAGTCCGAAAGACCGATAATCTTAGCTGGAGGAGGTGTCAGACTCTCCAACGCGCATGAGGAAGTGCTGAAACTTGCCGAAACCATACCGGCTTTTGTAGTCACGACGCTGATGGGCAAGGGAGCGATTCCAGAAACACATCCCCTCTGTTTGGGCTTCATCGGAATGCACGGGACGAAATACGGAAACTACGCAGTAATGGAGGCGGATCTCATCATAGCGATAGGATGCAGGTTCAGCGACAGAACTGTCGGGAAGTTTTCGGAGTTCGCTCCCGAGGCTAAGATAATACATATAGACATAGATCCAGCTGAGATTGGTAAGAACGTCAGGGTGGACGTGCCAATAGTCGGAGATGCCAAACTGATACTGCAGGAAATGATCAAGATGATAAAGACCAAGCAGAGGAAAGAGTGGTTCGAAAGGGTTGAAGAGCTCAAAAGGAAATATCCGCTGAAATATAAGCGGGACGAAAACGTCATAAAACCTCAGTTCGTGATAGAGAAGGTTTACGAATTGGCTCCTGATGCAATAGTAACTACGGAGGTCGGACAGAATCAGATGTGGGCGGCTCAATACTTCAAAGTCAAATATCCGAGGCAGTTCATAACCTCCGGTGGTTTAGGAACGATGGGGTTCGGATTTCCAGCTGCAATAGGCGCTCAAGTTGCATTTCCGGATAAGATCGTTGTCGATATAGCTGGAGATGGAAGCTTCCTGATGAACATTCAGGAATTAGCTACATGCGTCGATTACGATATCCCGGTTAAGGTCTGCGTTTTGAACAACGCCTACTTAGGTATGGTTAGGCAGTGGCAACAGCTGTTCTATAAGCGGAGATACTCTGCAACGAGGCTAAGGTATCCGGAGTTAAGCTTCGAGAAGATAGCTAAGGGATTCGGAGCTCACGGGATAACGGTGGAAAAACCGAGCGAAGTTGAGGATGCTTTAAAGGAGGCTTTTGAGATCGACAAACCTGTGGTTATCGACTTCCACGTTGAAGTTGAAGAAAACGTCTTTCCGTTCGTTCCTCCGGGTAGATCGCTTAGAGAAGTGTTGGACGGTGAGTAAGATGAAGAGGTGCACGATTGCGGTTTTGGTTGAAAACAAACCCGGAGTTCTCGCGAGGGTTTCATCACTATTTAGGCGAAGGGGTTTCAACATCGAGAGCTTAGCAGTCGGAACTACGGAGAGACCGGATATATCGAGGATGACGATTGTGGTTAGAGGGGACGACAGAACCCTTGAACAGGTTATGAAACAGCTGAACAAGCTGATTGAAGTCATAAAGGTCAGCGATTTGAGCGAAAATAGCGTAGAAAGAGAACTCGCGCTGATCAAGGTTCACGCTCCCCCGGCAAAGAGAAGCGAGATTATCGAGATCGCAAACATCTTCAGAGCACGTATAGTTGATGTTGCAAGGGACAGCTTCATAATTGAGATTACTGGAGACGAGGAAAAGATCAACGCGTTCGTAGATCTTATGAGGCAGTTTGGAATAAAAGAGATGGCTCGAACCGGCAAAATCTCGATGGCGAGGGGTAGCAAGACCGTCGGTTAAGCTTAAATATCCACTTCGGAGAGTGGTAGTCATGGCGAGAAAGCCAGCGAGAATGTGGAGAAGGTTGGAAAGACCATACACAAGGGTAGAATACATCGATGGGGTTCCCGGAATCAGAATTAGGCAGTTTGAGATGGGCAACAGATCCGCAACGTTCCCCGTCATGGTTACCTTGGTTGCTGAGGAAGCAGTTCAAATCAGAGACGTAGCGCTCGAAGCGGCAAGACTCGCCGCTGGTAAATACATGTCGAAGATCGCTGGTGCGAGCAACTTCAAGCTGAAGATCAGAATCTATCCGCATCACGTTTTGAGGGAGCACAAGATGGCCGTCGGAGCTGGAGCTGACAGAATCTCGCAGGGTATGAGGAGAGCTTTCGGTAAACCAGTTGGAAGGGCTGCAAGAGTTCTGCCGGGCACTAAGATCCTAAGCCTTTGGGTTAAGCCCGAGCACTTCGACTTCGCAAAGGAGGCTTTGAAGAGAGCAGGTCAGAAGTTACCTACGCCCACGAAGATCATCGTCGAGCAGGGTGCGGAGTTACTCAAGGGTAAGATCTGAATATTTTTCTAACGATCTCCCTACCCCCTCTTTTCACCGAATTCCTTAAACAGACCAAGCAATTCCGAGTATGTCCCTTCCCCACCCAAAAAATCCCAGAATTCTTGTCCAATTAAAAGCTCATCCATGCTGAAGAACTTCTTCGTAAAGCTTCACCTGTAGTTCTCCTTAACCTCACCGTAGGGATTGTATGGAAAAGCGTAGAACGTGATAGCGTTAAACCAAGGACTAGCCCTAAGATACAGAAACTTCTCCTTAGTTCTACGAGTTTGATCCTTATTCGGTTTCGGTGATTTTATCTCCAAAAAGTAATCATTATCATCCCTCTTAAGATAAAGATCGACGACGATCTCCTTCTTGGCATCGTTTTCCGGCTTCGGGATCTCTACATTCGCGTATGGCTTGACTGTCTTCCGCTCTAACCTCTCGAGGTAATCGTCGACGAACGACTGAACATTTGGAGATGCCGTAGCAATAAACCTTGCGTTTCTCTTAACATCATCCTACAGACCGCTGTCTTCGGCAATTATCTTTGCTATGTATTCGAAGACGCCCTGCCCAAGAGATGTGGAAAATGATCTGAAGAAAGATTGAATTCTCAGAAACCCCTCCGGAATCAGAGCCATGTGAAACGGCTTGTATTCGCCCCTCTTCTCGCTGAAGAACTCTTTTTTCAAGACTTCGTTCTTAACTACGTCTGGATCGTATTTGTTAACTAAGCCTTGCATGAATCCTTCAAGGTAGTCCCATATCCTCTTCCTCGTTACCCTATCCATAGTCTCACTTTTTAAGAAATATCAGATATTCAAACCTCAACTTCGCAAATCCTCCTAATATAGCCCTTTCCAACTGCCAAGCGTCTTCAAATTCAATGTCCTTACTCCATTCGATTATCTTTTTGTTGAAGTTCGTCCTACTACCGTTTATGCTTATATCCCCCAAAACTACTATCGCCCAGCCGTTCGGCTCGAGAACTCTGAACATCTCCTCTATGCTCCTCTTGAGGTCTCTCTCGTAAAGCACAAGCCTGTCTTTACCTCTCCCCTTCAACCCGATCATGTGGTTTCTAAGCTCCCCGATGTCGACGCCCAAGTAGTTAAGGAGATGCTCGTCGTTCTTTATGTAGTCGAGGGCTATGCTGTAAGGTGGAGACGTAACTATACCCTTAACGCTCTCATCCTTAAGTTTTAAGTCCAACGCGGATCCTATGAGGATTTCGTAATCGCCCAACTCTATTCCTAATTGGTTAATGACATTCCAACAACCCCTTATAGTTTCTATGTATTCTTTGAAGTTGTCGAAAAAGAACTGTTGGAGCGATTTCCCCTTCTTCGTTCCGGAAAGATAAGTGTAATCCGAGAGGGCGTGAAGATAGATCAGAAGAAGAAAGTTTCTCCATTCGAAGGGTAGATCGTGAAGAAAGGAGGACGGGAAGAATCTATCCCAAAGCATCTCCAAGAGCTCCTTGGCTGTCAGGCAATCCTCGATAGTCGGCTTAATTGAGTTCTTTGGAATTTTGAGGCTTGAAAAGTATTCGAAGATCTTATAAACTTTTCGAGAAATCGACTTCGGTTGAAATCTCTTCGTAATTTATCTTCAACGAGTCCAACTTGATCTGAGAGACTACGGCTAAGGCGGGGTTTATCTCGACACCGTAGCCGTTGATACCCAATAGGGACGACTCTATCAAAGTCGTGCCAGAACCTAAGTAGGGATCCAAAATCAGATTACCCTCCTTAGCCTCGGCGAAGTTTATTAAAGCCTTGATCATCTGCCCGTGAAACTTTCCCTTGTAGGGATAGAACCAGTGCGTCATGTATTGGTTCGTGTGTCCGATCTGTCCCTTCCCCTTAACTCCGCTTATGAAGTAATGCCAGCTTTTCTTTCCGAGGATCTCCTCGAAATAAGCCGTTCTTCTTACGAATTCTTTTAAATCGTCACCGAATCTCAGAAATTCCAATTTTGCCAGTTGAAGTTCGTAAAGTTGCCTTGCATCATCAAACAGCTTTAACTCATTACTTGTAAATCTTCCATCCGTAATCCAAATTACCGGATCGATTAAACTTTTGATGTCCTCGACGATTTCTTCCAACATCCAAAACAGATTCGAGTTACCGTATTTATTTATTCTGCCATAAGGTGCCTAGTAAAGAATTCCTAAAAAATTCATGAGCGGAAGCAATCCCAATACTTCGAATGAATTCTTTTGACGGTTTCGATGTTCTTCTTAACTCTATCCCTAACGTTCATCTTTCTCCACTTCAGCTCTTCAAGATAGTTCTCAGGTTCTCTTATGTAGCTAATATCGAGCCCAGCCATAGCCGCTATTATGCCCAAGTTTGTGTAGGGCAAAGCCGCCTCAACGCTGTAACCCCCTTCCAAAACCGCTACGAGCCTTCCCTCGCATAGCTCTTTAGAAAGTTCCACAGCCCTCCTCATCATCTCAGCATAGCCTTTTGCCGTCAAAGCTAAGCCGGTAATCGGATCAGTGAAGTGATTGTCCTGCCCGGCGGAGATGGCAATAAATTCGGGCTGGAATTCCCTCGCAACCGGTTCTATTATTTCATCGAAAACCATCAAATATTCTTCATCCGACGTGCCCGGTGGCAGAGGAACGTTTATCGTGTAACCTTCCCCCTTTCCAGATCCAACCTCATCCGGATAGCCTGTTCCGGGGTAGAGAGGCATTTGATGGGTTGAGATGAAAAGAACCCGATCGTCTTCGTAGAATATCTCCTGAGTTCCATCTCCATGATGGGCATCCCAGTCCAATATCAGAATCCTCTCGAATCCTTGCTTGAGCAACCACTTGACCATTATAGCTATGTTGTTCAAATAGCAGAAACCCGCACCTATGTACGGCTTCGCATGGTGCCCCGGTGGACGAACCATCGCGAATGCGTTGTCGACTTCTCCCTCAACAACAGCTTTAGCCGCCCTTATGGCTCCACCAGCCGCCAAGAGGGCACTTTCGAAAACTCCTACGGGGATGTTCGTATCCCAGTCGATAACTCCGCCGATTTTGCTATATTTCTGAAGGTATTCGATGTAGTCTTTGGTGTGAACGGTCAAAACGTCATCGAGCGAAGCTGGAAACGGTTCGAGTAGCTTTACGTTTGGATTGTCGAAAATTCCTTCCTCCATCAGCTGATCCATGGTATAGGCTAACCTTTCTCTTCTCTCCGGATGTGTGGGCGTCTGTTCGTGTTCGAGGTATTTGGGATGGTAGACCACTCCGGTTACCATTGAACGACTTTAACGATTACTCATAGAAAACAATTACTGATGTAACTGCCAAATGCAGTTTAGGATGAAGGTAGCGATACTCGACGGATACGTCGATGAGCCTTCGTGCTTGGGAGTTCCTCCATACATTGCCCCGTATCCCCGCTACATCTACGGAATGCTAAGGGATTTGGGATTTCAAGCTAAATACGTAACGATTGACGAATTCAGGAGAAACCCGAGCATTCGGCGAGAGCTCGAAGACTTCGACTTGGTGATAGTCATAGCCGGTATTGCGGTTCCGGGAAAGTATCTGGGTGGAAATCCACTCTCGCTCAAAGAGCTTAAGACTATCCTTGATAATCCGAAGAAAGTTTTGGTTGGCCCCATTACGCTCGAATTGAGCGAAAGAGAAAAGAGATTGCTCGATTACGAGGTAATAGAATTTCCGTTTGAAAGGAAACTGTTCGAATTCCTATGCAGATTCCTAAAGCGGGAAGATCGGCTGAAGATTCTCGAAGTAGGAGGAAGGAACTTCTTAAACAGGTTTGCTGTCTTGGGGGCTGAAGTGGTAAGGCAACATCCCGATTTTCCCTATCTCATCTGCGAGATCGAAACCTACAGGGGTTGCTACTGGAGGAAATGTTCGTTCTGCATCGAAAGGATCCACGGGATTCCGTCGATGAGAGATCCAAACGCTGTGCTTGATGAGATTCAAGCTCTGTATAATCGGGGGGTCAGATACTTCAGATTGGGTAATCAGACCGACTTCTTCACATACATGGCTGACTTCAGCTACGATTTCCCTAAGCCTAATCCGGAGTTCATAGAGAACTTCCATAGGGAAATTTGGAGGAGGTGTCCCAAGATTAAGACACTACACCTCGACAACGTCAATCCAAAGACCATTGCAGAGCATCCAAATGAATCGGCTGAGATAATCAAAACGATCGTTCTCTATCAAACTCCCGGAAACATCGGAGCTATGGGGTTAGAGAGTGCCGATGAGAGGGTTGTCGAGAAAAATACCCTCTGCGCTACGCCAGATGAAGTCATGTTCGCGATAGAGCTGATTAACCGTTACGGGAGATTCGTCGGATACAACGGACTTCCATACTTTCTGCCGGGAATAAACTTCGTTATCGGGCTTATTGGGGAAACTAAAGAGACTTTTGAGAAGAACTACGAATTCCTAGGGGAACTATTAGAAAAGGGTTTGCTCGTAAGAAGGATAAACATAAGGCAGGTTAGGGTGTTCAAGGGAACTCCCATGGAGAAAATCGGCTACAGAAACGTTGAGAGGCATAAGAAATACTTCAAGATATTCAAAGAGAAAGTTAGGCGGAACATCGACAACGAGATGCTGAAGAGGATAGTTCCGATAGGCAGAAAGCTTACGGACTTGAGGTGTGAAGTTAGGAGGGGGAAGATCACGTTCGCAAGACAACTGGCAACGTATCCTCTGCTCGTCGGTATAATAGGAGAATTCGAAAGAAATACGTTTTTAGATGCGAGGGTTGTGGATTACGGCAGAAGATCGATAACCGCAGTTCCAATATTAAATCCGAACACCGCAAAACTACACCAGCTTGAAGCCATCCCCGGAATAGGTAAGGCTACAGCCGGTAAGATAGTCGCGAATCGCCCATACGGAAGCTTGGACGATCTGAGAAAGGTCTTGGGAGATACCTTCGACAAGGTCAAGGATTTCTTTGTGATTTGAATTAGGATTCCAAGATCTCTTCCGTTTTCTCCTCAACTACCTCTTCAAGTTTCGGCAACTCTACGCTCGGCTTGATCCACACTCCGCTCTTTCCGATTATCGATCCCTCCACAACGCACCTCTCTTCCATAAATACCTTATCAGCCTTTATATGCCCCAACACTACGCTACCGTTCACCAAGTAAACCTCCCTTCCTTCTACAGCACCGTGAACTCTGCTCGAATCGATGATCAAAATCTCCCCTCTTAGGCTTCCGTATAGCTCCCCTCGTTCAACCTTAGCGTTCCTTGCCTTTATGTTTCCTAAAACTCTGCTTTCCGTAATTTCGATGTCCCTATCCGTCTTTATGACGTCGATGTTCATAACCGAATTTTCGGGAACTTCGAGGGGTGACAAGAATTCCTCAGCTTCAAATAGTTTCTCAGCCTCTTCAAGCCTGCCCAACCTGAGAAGTTCGAGTAAATAAAGAAATATGAACATAACTATTGGCATCGGGTCTTGAATCGTTATCAATCCCTTCGCTTCGAACCCGTTCTTTATTCTAACGTTTCTACCGATCTCCAAGTCGCCGTAAACCGTGAGTCTTCCATCTATCGAAGCGAACTCACCAATGTAAGCGTCGCCTTTGCTTATGACATCCCCCTTGACGTTGCACCAAGCCCCGAGCCTTACCTCTTCCCTTCCGAAAACATCTCCCTCTATCGTCGTCTTCTCCCCTACGATGACCTTTCTCGCTATTATCCCGTAACCGAGCTCGCTGTTAGCCCCTATCAAAGCATCTCCTTCAACTACAAGATTCCTCTCCTCAAATTTTGTGTTCGGAGGGATCACCAATTTCTCAAGCATGGTTACGCCCCGAACTTCTCGGCTTTATCTATTAAATCCATTACGATATTTATCAGATCCAAACCCCTTATTCTGCAAAGCCCACCCTTATAAGCTTCGAATTCTGAGAAGCTTTTGACATCATCCACCCTGACATCCTTGTAAACTATCGTTATGGGAACCGGATCGCCCGTATGTTCTTTGGCAGTGACCGGAGTTGAATGATCCGCTGTTAGGATTAAGCAAACGTTCGAAAAGTCCAAGCTGAGTAATTGCTCAAAGTGTCTGTCGAGCTTCTCGATGAACTCTTTCTTTCCTTCGAAATCCCCATCGTGCCCGAGTTCATCGGTGGCTTTGAAGTGCAAAAGAACGAAGTCGTGGGTTTCCAAAGCCTCCAGAGCGGCTTCGACCTTCCCCTTTACATTCGTATACCTATTACCGGTAGCCCCCTCAACCTCTATAACATCTCCCTTCAGAATCCTTCCGATTCCTTTTATCAGCGTGGTGCCGGTTACAACCGCAAGCTTCATTCCGTATCTCTGCTCGAATGGCGGGATGTGAGGAACAACTCCGACACCTCTCAGCAGTAAAACGTTAGCCTTCGGCAACCCCTTCTTAGCTCTCTCCTCGTTAAGCGGATGTTTGTCCAGAATCTCGTGAGCCTTTTCCATGAAGTAGTTCACTATCTCAGCCGTTCTCTTCGCATTCTCGTCATCTCTCAGAGGTTTACACCTCCAAACCTTCTCCCCAACCTTATGGGGATCGGTATCCGTTATCTTATCCGATAGGCCTTCCCCCCTCAAAACCAAAGCTCCCCTGTGCCCGCTTCCCCTTCTGAAGATGAATTCGACTCCGAACTTGCTAAGATCTATTCCTTCGTTTATAGCCTTGACCAATTCGTCCGTATCGCTTATCCTTCCGGCCCTCCTATCAACCACGACCTTATCGAAAACACTTCCCTCGCCTTCGACCGTTCCGAAGTTTACTCTGAAGGCTATATCCCCCGGTTTAACCTCAATTCCGGCTCCAGCCGCCTCTATAGGCCCTCTTCCAGTGTAATACTTGTAGGGGTCGTAGCCCAGAAGAGATAGGTGACCCGTATCGCTCCCCGGTCTTATTCCGGGGGCTATCGGATCCATGATTCCGTTTATACCCATCTCGGCTAATTTATCCATATTCGGCTTCTTCGCAGAACTGAGAGGAGTTTTCGTGCCCCTGTCGGAGAGACCATCTATGACAATTAGAAGAACCTTCTTCATACTTACATCTCATATTTACGGATTTAAAACGGTTGCTAAGATAACCATCGTATGTCCACGGATCGCGCAATTACCCGAGCAACGAATTAAAAATTAAACTAATACTCGTCCTCCTCAAAGTAAAATTCCTCTTCCTCCTCTTCAAATTCTTCGAATTCTTCCTCCTCTTCTTCTATCTCTTCTTCAAGCTCTTCAAGTTCGTATTCTTCGTTCGTGTCGAGATGCAGGAACTTGCCGTTTTGATATATCATAACCGCACCGCAGAGTTTACACTGAACTTCCATGCCCTCATATAAATCGCTGAGCTCTATTTCCTCTCCGCAGTATGGGCACCTTATGAGCTTCACTACCATATCTTTCAGACCTCGACTTCCCAAATTTAAGCTTTTTCTTCATCTCGATTTATCATGACCATACATCGAGCTTCTCAACCTCGTCGAAAACACCGACGATCTTGTAGAACGTCGTAACCTCCCTGAGTTCTACCAGCTCATCCTCGCTCAGATCCTTCTCAACCTCAACGAAGAATATGTAATCCCCCAAGCCAGTCCTAGCCGGACGGGATTCGAGCTTTCGCAGATTGATTCCCTTTCTGTAGAAGACCTCGAGCACATCCTTAAGCGCACCCGGCCTGTCTTCGACTCCGAAGAAGAGCGACGTTATCGAACCTTTCCTCTCACCCCTTCCGCGCTTTCTTATAAGGTAGAACCTGGTCACGTTCCTTCCAATGTCCTGAATCCCCTTCCTAAGGATGAACAGCTTGTGAAGTCTCGCGGCATTTTCGGAAACTATTGCGGCGGAATAATCGTCCAAAAGCTCTATGGCATCGGACGTGCTCGACGTGTATCTGACTTCGGCATGCGGGAGGTAGTTGTTTATGAACCCCATGCACTGAGCTATGGCCTGCGGGTGAGAATAGATCGTTCTGATTTCCCTCAGCGGTATCCTTCTCTTCGCAACCAAGCAGTGTATTACCTCAAGCTTAGTCTCGCCGAAGACCTCAACGTCGTGACTTAGCAGAGCATCCAAAACGGGTAAAACCGTTCCGTTTACCGAATTCTCTATCGGAACCAATCCGTAGTCTGCCTTTTCTTCGTCGACCAACTTTATGATCTCATCCGTCGTGGAGCAGTAAACGAGGGGAAGCCTCGAACCAACGAGCCTCAAAGCAACCTCCTCGCTGAAGCTACCCATAGGGCCAAGAACTGCGAGTTTCTTGCAGATTCCTAAAACCTTATACTCCTCTTCTTTAGTCAGATTTATTATAGCCTCGAAAGCGTTCTGGATGTAGAGAGGATTCAGATCGGTCTGAACTAAGAGGTCTCTTATCTTGAATTCCTCAAGGTCGCTTAGCTCTATCGGCTCGTTTCTAACCTTCTTGTGAATCGCTATCTTCCTCCCCGCGTTAACCCTCCTCTCGATGAGCCTCAAAATTAGGGAATCCACAGCCCTTATGTATCCCCTAAGCAGATCGAGATCCTCAACGTTTATCGTAGCCTTGTATGCATCCAATATGAGCGTGCTGTCCTCGTAATCCTTATACTTCGTTTTTAGAGACCTGAAAATTATGTGGAATTCCTTCTCGTCCTTCAATTTCTCATTTAAGCTTGCGACGCTCTCAACAAACGCATCTCTGAGCTTTTCGGCGTTCTTCTGGATATGGTAATACATCCTCCAATCCTGATTGAGAATTCGAGAAGCCAACTTGTAGAGAACGCAGAAGATAGGAGAAGCATAAATTAGATCCTCTTCGCCGATCCTATCTGCCAAGAAGTTAGCCATAGCGAGCAGAGTGAAATGGCTGATCCCCTGAATCTCGGCCATCTTCTCATCGTGCTTATCCCTCGGCAGATAGCTTATCACAGCCCCAGCCTTCCTAAACTCGTCCAGTATGATCTTCTCCTCCTCTCTTCCGGATTCAACGACGACTATGATGTTCGAAAGACCTATCTCGCTCTTCGGCCCGAACATCGGATGTATGCTGAGGTAATCGAATCCGGATTCGTCGAATAGCGGAAGGACGTTGCCTTTAATTGAGGATATGTCAACGAGCAACGCCTTAGGATTCGCATATCGCTTGATATTTGCTAACGCATCTCCTATCGCGTCCATGGGGACGCAGACGAATATGACGTCGAAATCTCCAATCTGATCGAGCTCGACATCCCTTCTACCCACAACTATATCGTAACCTGCTACATCGTATCCTCTTGAGAAGAAGAACTCCTTGAAGAAACCACCCATCCCACCCACGCCGTATATGAGGATTTTCATCCCTACCGCAAACGCTAAAAAGACCTATATAATTTTTGTCTTAAATGAATTTAAGAGAGAAGCTGAAAAGTTCTGGAAAGGTTTTTATAGTTGGAATTGCCGGAGACAGCGGTTCTGGTAAGACTACATTCGCAAACGCGATAAGAAAGCTTTTGGGGGAAGATATAGTGGGCACTATTACATTGGATGATTATCACGTTTACGATCGAGCCATGAGGTGGAAATTAGGTATTACCCCACTTCACCCAGATGCGAACAATCTGAAGCTCATCGAGACCCATCTGTTCATGCTCAAGAGGGGAGAGAAGATAAGGAAGCCGACATACGATCACAGAACCGGAACTTTCGGCCCTTGGGAGGATTTCGAGCCCGCTCCGGTGATAATCGTCGAGGGATTACATACACTCTACGACGGAATAAGGAACTATTTGGACTTCAAGATATTCGTCGATCCGGCGAGATACATTAAGAGGAGATGGAAGATAAAGAGGGATGTTGAGGAAAGGGGTTACGATAGGCAGAAGGTGATAGAGGAGATAATTCAAAGGGAACCGGATTACAAGAGATACATAGACTTCCAGAAGATATATGCGGATGTGGTCATCAAGATATTTCCGACGTCGATGATCAACGTGGAAAGGATAACGTATCTATTTGAGGAGGAGAACTTCAGGAATGTTTACAGAGTTAGACTCATAATCAGAAAGGATGAAAGCATACCTGCAGAGCCAATAAGGCTAAACATCGATCTATCCGCACTCGTTAGGGCAAGCGAGAGAGACTTCGCGATCGGCTTCTTTTCCGATTACTACTATTCGAAGCCGGCGAGCTTTATAGATATCGACGGATTCATGAACGTAGATCTCTTCAGTTCTCTTTTGGATGCGCTGAAAAAAGAGGTGGGCTCCGAAGAGATTTACGAGATTCCGAAGGGATACGTCAACGCCATCGAGGTAGCCAAGCTTCTGGTGTGTTGGCGACTGCTTGAGGTTCTGAAGTCTAAACTCGGTTAAAAGAGAAACGAATTTTAATTAAATATAAAATTAGAAATAATTTAGAGATAAAAAATCTTCATAAATCATCTGTCAGCTTCTGGCGGGAAGTATCCGAAGCTACCGTAGATCGCTTGCAAATCGGCAAGTCTTTCTCCTCTGCAAGCTTCCATGAAGCCTTTGAGGTAAGCCCAGCCCGGAGTTACAACTCTAAGCCTGTACGGCATAGTCGACTTTCCGTCGCTGACCAATGTGTAGAGCAAAGTACCCCTTGCGGCTTCAGTTAGAGTAGTGTATTCTCCGGCTGGAACGGTCATTCTGCCGAATATTCTGAAGAAGTAACCCCTCACATTTTTGCCGACCTTCTCCTTCTCCTTCAGCTTTCCTATCAGCCCGTCGCTTAAAACTGGGCCTTCCGGAATGTTCTTGATAGCTCTCCTGATTATGTTCAGACTTTGCTGAACCTCGTTAACTCTGACTAAGAACCTCGAGTAGGAATCTCCTTCATCCGCAACCGGAATGTCGAAATCTATCTCGTCGTAGGCTTCGTAAGGCTCGACCTTCCTGACATCGTATTCAACGCCGGAAGCCCTTAGGAATGGCCCAACCAGACCGAACTTTATGGCCTCCTTCTTGTCAAGAACACCAACATCCTTAAGCCTCATTATCACAGCAGGATTCTTAACGAATATCCTCTCGAATTTCCTGAGCTTTTCCTCAAGCGTATACGTTACGGCTTCGACGAACCTCAACGTTTTTTCGTCAACGTCTCTCCTGACTCCTCCGGGAACTATGAAAGATGCCGTAACTCTTGCACCAGTGATTCTGCAAAGAGCCTCGCATATGTATTCTCTCAAGCCGAAGGGCCACATGAAGCCGGTTGTGTGTCCGATGAAGACAGCCAAAATTCCGGCATCGTAGAGGTGTGTTCCGATTCTGCCTAACTCGGCTAATATCGTTCTTATGTATTTCGCTCTCGGCGGGACTTCCAGATCCATAGCCTTCTCTATCGCCCTAACGTAACCCAAACTCATGTTTGCGCAATCCATTATAGCCGGTCTTTCAACGAGAGGTATGTTCTGAATGAACAGCTTCGTCTCCGCAAGCTTTTCTATTGCTCTGTGAACGTAGCCCGGATCTGGAATAACTTCGGTCATTACGTCTCCCTTAACTCTGACTATCAGTCTCATGTGTCCACTGCCGGGATGCTGGGGTCCGACCAATATTACGAACTCATCCTTTCTGTATGCTTCCTCAACGAATTCGGGAGGAACTGGTAAGAATAAGGACTGATACTCCTGAGGCGGTTGAACCGGAACATCCAAAGCGAACTCATTCTCCTCCATAATCAACCCTCCAAAACGTAACTATCCTCTTCAAGCTTGAAATCCTTTCTAAGCGGATACTTCGGAGTGTCCGGGGAAAGCAGGAAGTTTCTACCCATCCAAGGATTTCCTTCGAACCAAACGCCGAAGAGTTCGTGCATCTCCCTCTCCATGTAATCCGCTGACGGGAACACCTTAGCCAAGCTGGCTATCCTTGGATCGTCCCTCGGCACCTCAGTTGCGACGTTGACGAGAACGGGCATAAGCTCTTTGTTCGAGTAACTACCGAAGACATATTCGACTATGAACTTATTCTCATGCGGGACATCGATAACATTAACGGATTTCACGTGATCGAATCTGTTAGCAAGCTTACTTGCTACGGTAAGTAAATTGTCGGATCTAATCTTTACGCAGATTCTGTTGATATCCGTGATTGTGATCGACTCAAATAAACCCGCCAACTCCTTTTGAAGCTCCTCAACGAGCTTCTGCCCGAACTCCCATTCAACCTCCTTAGGCTTGTCTATCACTATCTCCGGCTTCGGATCAACCTTCTTCGGAGACTTGGGCGGTTTCTTGGGCTTGGCTTCCTCAACAACACCCAGAAGCTTACCTAAGTCGACCTCCTTAAATTCGGCAGAAGTCTTGGCTTCTCCTGTCATTATTTTATCCTGAAGCTGGACTATAGCCCTTATCAGGGCTTCCGGCGTTGGGGGACAGCCGGGAACGAAGAAATCTACTGGCACGACTTCGGAAGGTCTGACCATGTGGTAGCTGTTCCAGAACAGTCCACCCTTCAGACCGCAAGCTCCCATCACAATAACGAACTTCGGATTGGGCATCTGCTCCCACGTAATCCTTAAAACTTTAGCCATCTTTCTCGTTATCGCTCCTTCGACGATTATAACGTTCGTCTGTCTGCAGATACCGTAGTTCAGCGAACCTATCCTTTCGGCATCGTATCCGCATGCGTAAGCGTGAGCAAGCTCGACTCCGCAACAAGCTGTAACGAGGTGAACGGGCCAGAGGCTCCACTTCGTTCCCCATCTCTTTATCGGCGAAAGGGGACCGGAATGCAGAAATCTGATGTCTTCACTACTCATACTCACCACCTCACCTTGTAGGCTATATCCAACGAATACTTATACGATATGTATATCGCTGGCGTAAGCAGGATGAAGGCTAAAACTGTTAGCAGAATCGTGAAAACGTTCGGATTGGCAACGAACAGCAACAGTAGAACCAATATGGGCTCGCAAGCCATGAACATGAACACGTAGCCGAAATATTGCATGGGCAACTTGTATTTCGGCGGGATCGTTGGGACGTGTCCCGATTCGTATCTTTCGAGCTTAACCGGCGTCGGCTTCTTCATCGGAATGAATCTGATTAGAAACACCATTATTCCGTCTATAGCCAAACAGACGATTATCAACAACGCAACTGCCAAGAAGTTCTCAACCAGAGACACCTCAGACACCTCCTATTATAGCCTTAGCCAGATCGATAAACCAATTCGGCGGGACGATCGTTATGAACGTCAAAGCGACCGCAGATAACACTATAGCGTTGACGACGCTCGGTATCGTTGGCTTCGCCAAAATTCTAGCAAGTCGGATGTAATAGGGAACGGACATAGCCGAGTTGATCACCAAGATCAACGCCAACCAGATGTAGCCTACCTTAACCAAGGAGAGCAGTATGAAAAGCTTACCCCAGAATCCGATGAGCGGTGGCATTCCGATGAACGAGAACGCCAAGGCATACGTAAGGTAAGTCGAAGCTCCTCCGTCCTTTATAGAAACGAAGAATCCAACCTTTCCGAAAGCGTTAGCCATCAGCTGAAGCAGTGCTCCGGCGAAAGCCAGATAAATCCAATTCAAGTTGATGAGCGCCACGAGCGTTGCTAAGATGTATCCCATGTTTGCAATCGTAGAGTAAGCTAAGATCCTCGCCGGATTCGTTGAAGTAAGCGCCCCTATATTTCCGATGAACATCGAAACCGCCGCTACGAATGCTACGAAGAGCACAATATTCGTCGTAAGCGGATTTGTGGTCATGATCAGTATTTTGTATGCGACCACGAACGGAACGATCTTAGCGATGGATGCAACGATCGAAACGGGAATAGGATCAGCCGTATCGAAGACATCCGGAACCCACTCGTGCATTGGAGCGCATCCGACTTCCATGCCCAAGCCGAGTATCAGCATCACGAAGCCCAAGACGTAGAGGTAGCCGGCGTTTACGCTGTTAGCATATACGAGCAACATCGCTCCGGCTAGGAAAAGAACAGTTGCTAAAACCATGAAGGTTATGTATTTTATTGCAACTTCCACGTTCGCCTTGCCCTCGCTCGTCATTATCAGGACGTAAGTTGGAATGGATGTTATCACAAACATCAGTAGTATCATTGCGAGGTCGTTCGTAAAGACAACGTAAACCGTTGCTATCGCGATTAAAGCTGTCAAAGCGTAGTCAACGCCCTTGATCTGGTTTTTCATCAACGTCATCGAAAACAGATTTAAGACACCTATTGCAATTACTAAAGCGACGTAGCTCCTGTATTCTGGCAGTAAAAGCATTATCAGCAAAGCTATCAGACTGATAACGAATACACTCTTCGGACTCTTGAACGACAGTGCGGATCCTAAGGCGATTAAAATTAGGGAGGTAACTATAAGCTCGATCATGCTTTCACCACCTTACCAGCGAAGCAACTATCAAGGCTACCATAACAAATCCCAAAGCGATCTTAACATACCTCTTGAGGTATCCGGACTGAATGGCTCGGATTCCGAGCGAATAAGTTGCAATCAGTTCAGGAATTGCTTGATGGCAGAAGGTGTCGATCAGTCTGTTGCCGTAGTCCACTATCTTAGCGATCGCCCAGCCGATCTTCGGAATTATGTAGTCGTTCAAAGCCGGCATATACATTCTATCGCCCAAGAATCTGCCGATAGGCGATTCGAGTCTTGGAACGACCAATGCGATAGCATAGGAGATCAGCACAGCTAAACCGACTGCAAGCGACGACCTCTCGAAACCCTTCTCAACGAACCCGCCTGCTATGGGCTCCGCATGTCCGAGTATAGCGTATAGCAACACGGCAAGCATGGAAACCATTATAGCGTAGGCAATCGGCATCAGAACTTCTCCGTGCAGATGGAGATGCTTGGGCTTGTCACCCTTGATGAAGTTGAGACTGAGGAACTTAGCCAGGAACGCCGAATAGATTACCGAAACCGCTATGAGCAAATAGAGTGGAGCGGAGCCAACTTCGTGCATCAGATGGTGCATTATCCCGTCCATTGCGGACTTGACCCAGTATGCTGTGAACGGCGGGACTCCGGATAGGCATAGCGTAGCGAAGACCGTCGCTACGAATGCAACCTTCATCTTCCTTGCCAGCTCAAGGTCACCACAACAGAACCTGTCGTGGGTTGCGTGGATGAGATGTCCGGCAACGAGGAAGAGCGTAGCCTTCGCAAATGCGTGAACGATCAGATACCAGAACGCAACGTAAATCGCTATCTTTCCGAGCCAGAAAGATGCTGCTGCACATGCGAACATCAAACCAAGGCTGGACATTGTTGAGGCTGCAAGCAGGACCTTCCTCTCCCTGCAACCCAAAGCGACAGAAGCTCCGTAGAGGGCTGAGATCAACCCGAGGAACAGAACGAACAGATAGACCATCTCAACTCCGTGCATGTGATGCAACTTCCAAGGCTCTATATACCAGCTCAGCCTCATGAACAGATAAGTTCCAGCGGCAACCATCGTAGCCGAGTGAAGCAGAGCGCTGACGGTAGTTGGGCCTGTCATAGCTGTCATAAGCCACTCGCTGAACGGAAGCTGAGCCGATTTGGTAAACGGACCCATGAGGAGCGCTATCATTAGAATTACAGTTCCGATAGCTCCGATGTGGTGGAACAGCCCAGCCCAATCGATCTCGGATATGTTGAGGTTTCCGGTCAAGGCGTAGATAGCCGCAATTGCGAAGAACATCGGCATGTCTCCGAATCTTATCGTCGATATAGCCCTCCAGCCACCGAAGCTTGGAGACCAGAACATGTTGAGAGGCCCAACCTTCCTTCCGATTATTCCGACGTATGACAGTTCGTCGTCGTCCCTGAACCAGTGGCCTATGAGTCCCCAAGAAGCCAGACCCAAACCTTCCCATCCTATGAGTAACAACATCAGGTTGTCGCTGTAAACTACCAAGAGCATTGAAGATGTGAACATGTTGAAGAAGAACCAATACCATCCCAAACGGTAGTCGTGCCTCATGTATTCCAAGCCATAGACACCAATGAGGAAGGCTATCAAAGCCGTCAAAGCACCCATGTATTTGCTGAGGTAGTCGAATATGAACACGAAGTTTATGTTGTAATCCGGAAGCCACGGATACGTGTAGGTGCCGTTAGGGAAGTAAAATAATATATAGAGTGCAATGCAGAGCGATACGAATAAGCCGAAGACCGAAAGTATCGGTAGCTTACGAGCCCACTCGGCTCCGGGTCTGTAAACCCACGCAAACGCTATCGGGAGGCTACACGCAACCGGAGTTGCAAATAGGAGAAACAACAAGGTTGCGATATCGATCATGGGCAGACACCTCCCAATATGCAGAGCTTAAGGCTCTTGAGGAATAACGTCGCAAGCGGAGGGAATATGAACGCTATCGAGATTATTCCAATCACATACAGCGGCGTGTCCAAGAGTCTGCTGACCCTCGGACTCTCCATTCCCTTCGGAGTTCCGTAGAATATCCTCCTCAACGTGTAGAAGCTATACCATCCCGATATTATGAACACGAACACCACCGCAAGTATAAGCTTGAGGTCGAGCCCGTAAACGTCGACGATGCCCTTGAGTATGAAGAACTCGCCGAACATACCGACAGCCAAGATTCCGCTTAGGTTCATGAAGCCTATAAGTGCGGCATTCGATATCGTCGGAATGTATTCGTGCAGACCACCCATCTTGTTTACGTCCCTCAAGCCGTGATAAAGAGCTATTATTCCGCCCGCTGTCATGAACAAGATCGATTTGCCGAATGCATGGGATATGTATTGAATCACGACTCCGAGCAAACCGTAGCTTCCCAAACAGAGAGCTATAAGCATGTATCCCATCTGCGAAACGGTCGAATACGCGAGTAGCTTCTTGTAATCGGTCTGCTTGAAAACCGAAAATCCGGCATAGATGCTCGTAAGGATTCCGTATGCGATTATTATGTTTCTGAACTCGTTTATGAACCAAGGACTGACCAGATAAATTCTCAGAAGAACGTATCCGGCAAGACCAACAGTAAGAGGACTCAGCAAGGCGCTAACAGGCGTAGGAGCTTCCGCATGAGCCCACGGAAGCCATATGTGTGGCCCTAAGCCCGGAAGCTTTACGATCATTCCCAAGAATATCAGAAGCCATGCGAGGAAGCTCACGGTCGTTATGCTTTTCAGAGCGAGGGTCGAGTTCTCGAAAGCTATCATCAGAAATCCTATGAGCGTTAGAACTCCGGCTATGTGCGTCCAGACGAAGTATAGCAAAGCAACCCACTGCCTGTTTCCGTAACCGTATTTGTAGATAAGTAGGAACGAAGCTAGCAACGATATTTCGAGGAATATGTATAGCAGAATCAGGTTGCCAGAATAGACGAGCCAGAGCATCGAAACGGCATAGAGGTTAAATAGGAGGAAGTATTTTCTGAACTCTCTTGTTACATCGTCTATTTCGTCCCTCATCTCCTCGAACCTATGCTTCATATACGGCAGAGAATAGAGAGCAACCATTGCGGAAACCAAGCATATCGTGGCTCCGAAGGCGTTCGATATGGAATCGGCAAACAAATAGAATTCGCCTATCGGCTTGCCGAGGTTCATCAACGGAAGCTCGAAACTCTGGTTGGTGAGTAAAGCCCAGAGAGTTACGAAGAACGGAATTATGAACGCTACGAATGAAACTATCGCCGCCGTCCTCGGTCTGAAGAAGGGAGCTATGAACGTAACCAGTAGGGGAATCAATATCGCATAAACCACCAGATTCATAGCTGGTCACCTCCCGAGGAAACTATATCGGTCGACACATCTCTCGTCATTCTATTGAGGAGGACTATCGAAGCTATCAGAACGAGGAGCTCGCTACTGCTCGTGAATATGGTTATGACGAGAACGCCGAAAGCCGTGTTGGTCATCTCCGGAATCGAAAACACCGGAATTAAAGCTAAAAAAACCGCACCGAACATCATCTCCAGTGAGATCAGTAGCCTGATCAGATCCCTGCTTGAGATTGCCGTGAGATATGCTATCAGTAATACGACTACAGCTGTAATCAAGACTATGGCTACTTCAAACACAGCTCTTCCCTCCTAACTATCTTTACTATTGATATCATGAGCAGAACCATCAGACAGACCAAAAACACAACAGCGAGAGCGTATTGCGATTGGAAGGCGGATATGTCGACTGATGCTTGGGAGAGGTTGAACGTCGCATACTTGTAGAGGGTGTATGTGAGAACGGCGATCGTTAAAATCGTCGGGATTATCCAAAGCCTATCGACGGGAATACTTTTCGGCACGTATCTGAAAACGGCCGCCAATGCAACCGTAACAATACCGACGGCACCGATGAAGATGAACGCAATCAGTATGAATGCCGACTGTATGTTGAATACTGCAAATGTCGTAGCAATGAATATCATGGTCAAAGCCATGTATAATGCGGAGTAGAAGTTATCTCTCGATAGCAGAACACCCAAAGATGACAAGACGGTCACAGATCCTAAAGCTAATAAAATTAAGCTTACAGTATCCATATCCCGCCTTTAGAATTTTCAATTAATAAATCTTACTATTTTTATTGTTTGTGAAGGTTATTTTCGAAAATTTATAAGGTTTAAATCCTCCAGAGCATACGACTATTTCGAAAAGTATGACAAAAAATTTAAAAAAGCGATATTTTTAGTCTATTGTCGTGGTTAGGGTAGATTTCATGAAAACGTATTTAAAGGTTATAGAGTGCGGAAGTCTGAAAAAAGCGGCAAAAGCGCTTGGAATGTCCGTAAGCACCGTTAGTTTTCAGATAAAGTCGCTCGAGGAATTCTACGGTGTCAAGTTGTTCAAGAGGGACGTGAACGGAATAGAACTCACGGAAGAGGGCAAGATAGTTCTAAAGAACGTGGAATACATCCTCGGAAGCATAGAAGAAACTAAGAGGTTGATTTTGAACCTGAGAAACAGGGAGATATCCATAGCCTCTGGAATGGTCGGTATAGACATCATATTCAGTATAAAGACGCTCTTAAAGGCAAAGTATCCCGACCTCGAAGTTAAAGTGGAGCTCAAAGGCGCTCACGAGTGCGTAAAGGACGTTATCAACGGGAAGGTGGATTTCGCAATAGTCGGAGATCTGAACGATGGAGCGATTAGAGAGAACGATCTATTCGTGACGGAGTTGGGAAAAGATCTACTCGTCCTCGTAGTTCCGGTGGATCATCGTTTGGCGAGAAAGGATACAGTAACGCTCGAAGACGTTTTGAGTGAACAGATAATAATTCTTAACGAAAACTACGGAATAACGACAAGCACGATGAAGGCTTTAAAGAAAAGCGGTGTAAACCCGGACGATTTAAACATAGCTTATGTTGTGAACGATTTCTTTTCGAAAATTAACGCCGTAAGCAACGGTCTCGGAGTGGCCGTAACTTCGTTCATCGCCGCATGGAAGGCTTGCGAGGTGGGACTCATAAAAATGAGAAAGATCGCGAACTTCGACGGCGAAAGGACGGTATACTTCATAGCGAGCAAATTAGCAATGGAGAGCGACAAGCTCAGAGAATACGCAGATTTCGTAATTAGAAACAGTAAGAAGTTTTTCAGCAGTATGGAGAAAAGATGTAAGCTCTTGAACTGAGTTCTTCGAAACTTCGGCTTACTAAAAATATTAAAATCCTCGTTCTGCTTAGGTAAACCTTAAATATCATCAAGCTCTTTCGATTTAGGGGATCAGCGATGGGATGGAAATCTCACGGTTTCAGGTTTAAATCAGGAAGAAAGCTCAGAAAAAAGGTGAGGGAAAAGGGAATCAAGATAAGAAGAGCCCTGCAGACTTTCGAAGTCGGACAGACCGTCCACATCGACATCGATCCATCGGTGCACAAGGGAATGCCGCACCCGAGGTTTCAGGGAAGAACGGGCGTAGTCGTAGGACAGAGGGGCAGAGCATACTTGGTAAGAATTAGGGACGGCGGAAAATACAAGATCCTGATCGTTCGCCCAGAACACCTCAAACCGCAAGGAGGTTAGAGATGTTTAAAGAGGTAAAGGAGTTCGATTTCATCACGATTGCCGAAGCTAAGGAGATAATGGAGAAGATAGCTAAGGAGAGACAGGAGAGGGCAGAGTTGCTTTTCGAGACCAGAAGAGCTCTGAAGCACCTCAGAACTTTCGCAAAACTTCCCGCGGATAAGGCTAAGGAGTTGGTTGAGGAGTTGATGAAACTTCCTCAGGTTCCGAGAAAGGACATCGCCGTCAAGTTGGCAGACATAATGCCGAGAGTTCCCGATGAAGTTAGGATAATCTACGCAAAAGAGAGGTTTACGCTAACTCCCGAGCAGATTCAGGAGATTTTGGATATCATCGACAAATACAGAATTTGAAGAAAGAATTAAATAGTTTTTGACCTATTTTTGTTCGGTGGTGAAATGGTTAGGCGTAAGAAGGAGGTCGATAAGGAAAAGCTTGAGGATTATGCCTACGTTTTGGATTTCCTTCCTTACGGTTATCCCGATGATAAAAGACCAATTCACAAGCGTGAGCCTTTAGCTCAGGTTGTCGGGGAGAAGTTCTTCACCCTGCTTGAGGTCAGCATTAAAAAGGGGCAAAATCCGATTATTATGGACAGACTCTACATAGGAAAGGGCGAAAGGGATGTCGTAAACAAGATTAAGAGAAGGTTGAGATACGACCAACTTACCCCCGCTGCAAAATCCGAGTTACCTTACGTTTTGGAGCATATAGTTAAGCAGCAAGAGGAGAGGTTTGTTGAATTTTTTAACAAGGCTGAGTCGATTACCACAAGGCTACACCAACTCGAACTTTTACCGGGCATAGGCAAGAAGACAATGTGGGCTATAATCGAGGAAAGAAAGAAGGAGCCTTTTAAGAGTTTTGAAGATATAGCGAAGAGGGTTAAGGGTTTACAGCATCCTGAGAAGTATATAGTCAATAGGATTATTTACGAGCTTCAAAATCCGAACACGAAGTATAAGCTCTTTACTCTGTAGTTGGTTTTAATTTTATTATGATGCTATGATGCTACGTGTATTCCTAAGCACCGCCTAATACCTCCAAAGCAAGCGGGTTTTTTTGAAATGATAATATTATAATATTCCACACATTCTAAACCGAAAGACAATAACATTTTTAACTATTACGTTTTCCTAATAAGCATGATAGACGAAATTACTATTACAAAAGCCATAACGAGCAAGTTCGTTGAGAAGTTTTTGGACGGAATCGAATGCGACGTTGCGATTGTTGGCGCCGGTCCTTCAGGATTAACCGCTTCCTACTATCTCGCCAAAGCTGGTTTTAAAGTTTCCCTCTTCGAGAAAAAGTTAAGCTTGGGTGGAGGTATTTGGGGCGGGGGGATGATGTTCAACAAGGTTGTGGTTCAAACTCCCGCTCTGGAGATCTTAGATGATTTTGGTATCACATACGAGCAATTCGATGAGAACCATTACGTTGTTGATGCGATCGAGTTGGCAGGCGCTCTAATACACAGGGCTGTCAAGGCTGGTGTTAAGGTGTTCAACCTTACGAGCGTCGAAGATGTAATGATAAGAGACGGAAAGATAACCGGCTTAGTCATAAACTGGACTGCTGTGGAGATGAGCGGGCTTCATGTGGATCCGATGACAATCTCAGCCAAAGCTGTTGTCGATGCAACCGGGCACGATGCTATAGTCTGCAGACTCGTTGCGAAGAAGACGGGAGAGCTTGAGCTTAGGGGTGAAAAATACATGCACGCAGAAGCTGGAGAGTCGGGTGTCGTTGAGAACACATCTGAAGTCTTTCCCGGACTGTTTGTCACTGGAATGGCCGTCGCAGCCGTTTACGGCTTGCCAAGAATGGGTCCAATATTCGGTGGAATGCTCTTAAGCGGTAAGAAGGTTGCAGAATTGATTGCTAAGAAGTTAAAGTGATTTTTTCCGGGCTATTTTTTCAGCTATTGCTATATCTTTTCCGTTAATCTAAACCCACAAATAAAGCAGGATCGTCGGCAGTATTAGGCAACCCATGCAGTTTATCCTTCTAACTTTGAAAATCACTGCTAACAATCCTATAATCGTTGCGAGTGAGAATACGAATAGCCCAAATGCTCCAGTCATAACATATATAAAGGCTATCAGCATTGCAAAGACTAATACCGACAGCTTAAGCGGGTCGATTTTTGGAACTATCCTACCAGCCAACAATCCGAAGGCAATCGTTAAAAGAGTTCCAGCTAAAGCGGAAATAAGTCCTATCAGAAGGAATGCTGCTAAATCTATGTTTCCACCTAATTTCATGAAAGCATCAACTGCACCACTCCTAACCCTATGAATCGAGAACAGAACCGCAAAGCATAACAATGCATTGGCTGTGTTTGCGGAACTTATAGCCGAAACTATTCTCTTCTTATCTCTCAAATGGTTTGATGCTATTACAGTAGCAATCCCAGAGCTTATCCCCGGGAACAAAGACACCAGCGCTCCAGCCAAACTTCCTGAAAGGACATCCCTATGATTCGGAATCTCAAGTGAAATCTCCTGCATTGGAACATTCGACTTGCTAAAAGCCGAAATTAGGAGCGTTGGAGATGAAAACAGTCCAGTGAGAAGGGGTAGCAGTATCGTATCATCCCTGCCAAAGCTGTAAAATCCCAACAATCCGGAGAGCAAGAAAATTAAACCTGCAAGAGCCCGTTTTCGCCAAGCCGATAGCGAACCTTCGAACATCTCTCCCTTTTCGCCGAGTATCATGGCTATCGAAACTGCAAAGAGCAAAAACGGTGTTGTCGCCGACAGTCCGAATTCCATATTGGGAAGCACGAGCAGAAAAATCAGAAATATCGGTAGAGAAATCAGGAAAGATAGCAGACTTGAGTATGCGGAGATCGAAGTTGCAATGATTCCTTTTCCATCCAAAACTAATTCGTGAGTAGGTAAGACCGCAATGGCAGTATCTTCATCCGGAACACCCAAGAACATCGACGGTAAGATGTCTAAAAACGTGTGGACGATCGCGTTGACGAATACTACGACGGCAAGATCTTCTACGCTGAAATATTTCGATAAAATAGCGGAATACGAGAGTATGAATGCTGAAAGGGTGTTAGTGTGAATTCCCGGCGTCAAACCGCTCACGATGCCCATGAGTATTCCCAAAATTATCGCATTAAGCATAAGTCTAAAGATCAAGTTAAAAATATAAATTTAACCGTGCTTGTTATCGATCGGCGTTGCGCAAACGTAGACCCGTCATGTATATCTTCGAAGGGGTTATATAGTATTCCCTCCCATCTACAATAGAAATGCAACAGCTTGCAATAGTCGATGCGGTCGTGAAGATATTGAAGAAAGCCGGATTCGTTGTTACGGACTTAGTCGAAACTAAGCCGAGATGTTTCGACATAGTCGCGAGAAAGGATAATACCGTCCTTCTCCTCAAGGTACTATACAATATCGATTCCCTAAAGCCTGAAATGGCTGAGGAGATGAAGATCGTTGCGAAGTTACTCAAAGCGAGTCCGATTGTAATTGGAGAGAAGTTCAAGTTCGATTATCTTGAAAGGGGAGTTGTTTACAACAGACACGGCTTGCCCGTTATAAACACCGCTACGTTCTATGATTTCATAGTCGAGGGAATAGCCCCGATGGTCTATTCAGCTCCGGGCGGTTATTACGTGAAGTTGGACAACGAGAAGATCAGAGAAGTGAGGGAAAAGTTGGGGATTTCGTTGGGCGAGATGGCGAAGCTTTTGGGGGTTTCGAGGAGAACGGTTAAGAAGTACGAGGAGGGAATCGACACCACCGTCGAAACAGCTCTTAAGATTGAGGAGATACTCGGAACTTACGTTATAAAGGCTATAGACATTCTGAACTTCGTCAAGGACGATGTCGTTGAGGAGGAGAAGGTGCCGAGCTTCAGCGGAGAAGAGGCAGAAATAATCGAGCAACTAAGAATAATCGGCGTTAAGGTTTATCCGATAAAGCACGCTCCGTTCGATGTGGTTTCAAAAGCGGACGATGAGAGAATACTCACTGGCGTTAAGCAGGTTAGGGAGATCGACAAGAGGGCGTCCATCCTCGGCAGGATTTCCGAGGTTCTATCAACCAAAGCAGCGTATATCGTAGAAAAGAAGATCAAAGCGGATGTGAATTCAGTTGTATTCGTCATGAAGGAAGAACTGGAGTGCGTTAGCTCTGCAAAAGATTTCGTATCGCTGTTGCATGAGAAACTGACATCAGCTAAGAATTAAACTTTTTATATTATTCTTTAAATTGAAAAATTAAATTGAGTAATTCTATATACTATCTTGGATTTACCAAAAATCTTATATAGAACTTTTATCCTACTTTTCCACACAAGGAGGTGATGTAAATGGCTACGTTGCAGGGAACTCCGATTCTGATACTTAAGGAGGGAACGCAGAGAACGGTGGGTAGAGACGCTCAGAGGATGAACATAATGGCTGCGAGGGTTATCGCTGAGGCTGTAAGAACAACACTTGGCCCGAGGGGAATGGACAAGATGCTCGTCGACAGCCTTGGTGATGTGGTAATCACGAACGACGGTGTTACGATTCTCAAGGAGATGGATGTAGAACACCCGGCTGCGAAGATGATCATCGAAGTCGCTAAAACGCAGGAGAACGAGGTCGGAGACGGAACTACAACAGCAGTAGTTTTGGCTGGAGAGTTGCTCAAGAAAGCTGAGGAGTTGCTCGATCAGGACATCCATCCGACGGTAATTGCGAGAGGTTACAGATTGGCTGCTGAGAAGGCAATAGAAATTTTGGATGAGATAGCGATCAACATCGACATCGAGGATGAGGAAATCTTGAAGAAGGTTGCCGCTACGGCTATAACAGGAAAACACGCTGAGTATGCTGTAGAGCACTTGGCAAGCTTGGTAGTTCAAGCGGTTAAGAAGGTTGCAGAGAAGACTGATTCAGGCTACAAGGTCGACGAGGACAACATCAAATTAGAGAAGAAGCACGGTGGCGGTGTCGAAGATACGGAACTTATCGACGGTATCGTCATCGACAAGGAGGTCGTTCATCCGGGAATGCCGAAGAGAGTGAAGAATGCCAAGATTGCAGTTCTAAAGGCTGCGCTTGAGGTTAAGGAGACTGAAACTGATGCGGAAATAAACATCACAGATCCAGAGATGCTCCAGAAGTTCATCGAGCAGGAGGAGAGGATGATCAAGGAGATGGTCGATAAGATCGTTGAAGCCGGAGCTAATGTAGTATTCTGCCAGAAGGGTATCGACGACCTCGCCCAATACTACTTGGCTAAGGCCGGTGTATTGGCAGTTAGAAGAGTCAAGCAGAGTGACATCGAGAAACTTGCTAAGGCTACCGGAGCTAAGATAATAACTGACATCAGGGACATCAAGCCGGAGGATTTAGGAGAGGCTGAGCTCGTCGAGGAGAGGAAGGTTGGAGACGAAGAGATGGTCTTCGTAACGGGATGCAAGAACCCGAAGGCTGTGACGATACTCGTAAGAGGTGGAACCGAACATGTAGTCGATGAGGTAGAGAGATCATTGACTGATGCCATCAAGGCCGTCAAGGCTGCATTGGAGAGCGGTAAGGTCGTTGCTGGCGGTGGAGCTCCAGAGATCGAGCTCAGCCTAAGACTTAAGCAGTGGGCACCAACGCTCGGCGGAAGAGAGCAATTGGCAGCTGAAGCCTTCGCCGCTGCACTCGAGATAATTCCAAGGAGCTTGGCAGAGAACGCTGGACTTGATCCAATCGACATCCTCGTCGAGCTAAGGAGAGCTCACGAAGAGGGCAAGGTTACATACGGTGTCGATGTGTTCAGCGGTAAAGTTGTCTGCATGAAGGAAAAGGGAGTCCTCGAGCCTCTCAGGGTGAAGAAGCAGGCCATAAGCAGTGCTACAGAAGTAGCAATAATGATCCTGAGAATCGACGACGTCATCGCCGCTAAGGGCTTGGAGAAGGAGAAAGAGAAGGAAGGCGGAGAAGAATCTGAATCAGAATCAGATTCTGAATAACCAATTTTTTAATCTATTCTTTTATCGACCTTTCTTTTGCTGTTCTGATGTAAGTGATGCTTAGTCATAAACCAACCAAAAGCCAAAAACGATTTTAAAAGTATCTGCTAAATCGGTACGATGTTACTTGTAAAAACACCGCGAGAGCTTGAGTACGTAGCAGCCGATCACATAAGGGAAAGACTCGGTAATGTAAAGCTTGAGATCCGTCCTTCCGGCTATTTGGGGCTCATTATTGTTCATTCGGACGAGATAGAAAAGATAAGAGATATTCCAGAGATCGAGCGTATAATCCCAATATCGATAGTCTGCAAAGCCGATCCGGATGAGATTGCATCAAAAGCTGAAGAGATAGTTAAGATTGCTGGAGAGTTCAAGACATTCGCAATCAGAACTAAGAGGAGAGGAAAGAAGCATAACTTCACAAGCACAGACGTTAACGTAAAGCTTGGAGCCAGAATAAAGGAGCTTACGAATGCAGACGTAGACTTGGATTTTCCAGAAAAAGCGATTTATGTCGAAATAATCGGAGATGCAGCATACATCGGAGTGATCGACGGAAGTGAGGAGCGGAAGAAGTACACTCCAGAGAAGGTCGATGCGAGAAAGTTGCTTGAGAAGATATCGATTGTTCAACTACCCTACTTGGAAGACATCAGCGCAGCCAAGGAGATGGGCGAAAGGATCGGTAGAGCTGCGCAATCTTTTGAGGTTAAAGAGCTAATAATATCACCCTTCGGCTACGTCGATGCATTTGAGCTTGAGGCTTTTTTGAGGGGCGTTAGAAAAGGTAGATGGACTAGGCTTGAAATTCAGAAGAAGGCTTACAGTAGAGAAGTAAGAGAAGTGCCAGTTTACGTCCACGATCTATATCAAACTGCGAGAGACAAGCGTAGAAAGAATTACGTGCTGATAGTTACCGATCCAACTGGCAAGCAGATAGCTGACGTTAAGGATCAGCTTAAGAAGGATTTGAAGTATGCTAAGGAGGTTGTTGTGTTCATAGGAAGCAGAGTAGGCATTCCGAAAGGTGTGTTCAGGCTTGCAGATTATGTGATAGATCTAGCTCCATACATAACGTTCGCAACCGAGCAGGCGATTCCCGCAACGCTTATAGCCCTAATCGGAATTTACGAGGAAGCAGAACTCGAAGAATCTGATGAATCAGAGGATAAGTAGTCCCTAACGATTTCAAGCAATTTTTTGGCCTCCTCTTCTGGATTCTTTGCTCCTGCTATCGCGGATATCACTGCAACTCCAGCAACTCCGGTTTTCAGCACATCCAGAACGTTGTTTCGATTTATCGAGCCTATAGCGACAACGGGAATTGATACTGCTTGAACGATCTTTCTTAATCCTTCAATTCCAATCGGCTCCTTTGCATCCTCCTTCGTTTTAGTTGCAAAGACTGGTCCTGCGCCTAAGTAGTCTGCATACCTCTCAGCCTTCTTTGCTTCTTCAACTGTATGTGCAGAAACTCCTATTATTCCGTCAAAGATTTCTCTGACTACTTCAGCCGGCAGATCATCCTGTCCTACGTGAACGCCGTCAGCACCAACAGCTAAAGCTAAATCGACTCGATCGTTGATGATCAAAATAGCATCGTAATCTTCAGTAAGCTTTCTTAGCCTTTTTGCTATTTCGAACATACGCTTGGTGCTCATCTTCTTCTCTCTGAACTGTATAACCTTTATTCCTGCTCTCAGTGCCATCTCTGCAAGTTGCTCATGAGTCCAGCCGAAGCTTGAGTCGGTTATGAAATATACGTCGAACCTTAACTTTTTCATCATTGAAATTAGCTCAACTCGGAATATATTAATCGATTACTCCAAAATAATTAAATTTTGGAAAATTCAAAAAAATTGGTATGATTGTATCCATGGATCCACAAGGGAGAATATACATTCCAGCTGAAGTTAGGAATAAGATCAAATCAAAGAAATTTAAGCTGACGGTTGAAGGTGACAAGATCATTCTGAAACCGATTAAAAAGAAAATAGAGAAATACTACAGCATTGTAAGAGTTGAAAAGCATTTAACAGTGGAAAAAATAGAGGAAAAAGCCAAAGAGCTAATAATCAAAGCTGTGAGGGATGAATTATGATTTACGTTGACGTTAATGTATTATATTATTATCTAAACAGCTCATCCAGAATTTGGTGAAAAAGCCAAGAGGAATTCGACGATATTTGCACATCCGCTTTGACAATTTGAATACTGCATGTGCTAACAAAACTGAGAAACATTCCAGAGATCATGGAGAAGATTGGTATAACTATTCTACCGCTAACTCAAGAAGTACTAAACTTTGCAATGGGTTTCGAAAAGCTGAAGTTTGAGGATACAATACACTACGCAACGATGAAACTGAACAGTATAGATACTATTCTTTCAAACGATAGCGATTTTAGTAAGGTCGATGTTTAAAAGGATTTTTTAGGAAATTTATCAGCCTTACTAATCTAAATCTTGTAAGGACATCCTATTTCTACTTCAGAATTAGGTTTTATTTTCCACATGTACAACAAAAGAGCATGGGAGATGAACATACTGGAGTTCCAACAAATATTAAGTTGAAAGTCCTAGAAAGAGACGAGTTTAAGTGCCAGCGTTGCGGATATGCTTTTTTAGAAGTTCATCATATAGATGGAAATCGAGAGAATAACGACCTAAATAACCTAATAACACTCTGCAGAAAATGCCATTTTGAGATTCATGCAATTGAGTATTTAGCCCCTACATCATACTATCAACAAGAAAAAACATACATAAAAACGATTTTATCAAAACATAAAGTCGTTGAACAGATAGTAGATAGAATATTAGATAATTGTATAAAAAATATAAATATTAATATAAATATAAAAATAGCTAAAAAATCTAAAAAGTCCCGTTCGAGCATCACAATTGAAATTGGAACTGATAAGCTTAGTATAGACGAATCCATACAGTATAATTTATGTGCAAAGCTCAGAAATAAAATTATCGATAGATTAAAACATTATTTCAAGTCAGGACTAATTATTGAGGATATTAAAAATACTGTCGCATACGTAATTGCAAAAGAGATTCACAAAGAGCTTGAATTAGAACGTTTTTCTATTGCTTTAAAAGAAAAATCAAATTAACCCTTAGCTACGCCCAGAGGTAGCAACCTTGCAACGAGCTTCGATATTCCAGCCCTATGCACTACATCCACGACATCATCGCTCGACTTATAAGCTTCCGGCGCCTCCTCAGCTAACAAAGCTCCGTGAGTAGCTCTAACGTAAATTCCTCTCCTTTCTAAGTTCTGCTTGACGATATTACCTCTGAGCTTTCTCTTAGCAGCGGCTCTGCTCATCACTCTACCGCTTCCGTGGCAAGTGCTACCGAAGGTTTCCTCCATAGCCTTTTCGGTTCCGATGAGCACGTAGCTTGGAGTTCCCATCGAACCCGGTATCAGGACGGGCTGTCCGATTTCTCTGTAATCCTTCGGAACATCCGGATGCCCTGGGCCAAACGCTCTCGTCGCACCCTTTCTGTGGACGCAGACTTTCTTCTTTTTGCCATCAACTTTGTGCACTTCGAGCTTAGCTATGTTGTGTGCAACATCGTATACAAGCTCCAT
Source organism: Archaeoglobaceae archaeon (assembly GCA_015523335.1). Lineage (GTDB taxonomy): Archaea > Halobacteriota > Archaeoglobi > Archaeoglobales > Archaeoglobaceae > WAKM01. The sequence continues at coordinate 33,778 of WAKM01000056.1, forward strand.
TCCCAAGTCTTCTTCACTCATCTTGAATACCTTCTGGAATGTCTCCCTGACCCAATGCGTTATGATCTGCCTGTTGCACCAAGCGTAGTTTGCGCTTGCGGCCATTCCTCCGAAGTAATCCTGCCCTTCTTTGCTCTTAATCGGAGCGCAAGCAAGCTGTCTATCTGGCAATTTTATACCGTATTTCCTCACAGCCCTGTCGAGAACAACCAAGAAGTCTGAACAGACCTGATGTCCCAAACCTCTGCTGCCGCAGTGAACCATTACCGTCACCTGCCCCTCCTGAAGCCCCATCGCTTTGGCTGCTTTCTCGTCGAATATCTTATCCACATACTGCACTTCCAAGAAGTGGTTTCCACTGCCAAGAGTTCCGAGTTGAGGTCTTCCCCTTTCTCTCGCTTTCCTGCTCACTACTTCCGGCTTTGCACCTTCCAATGCTCCGTTCTCCTCGCAGTGCTCTAAGTCTTTCTCGTAGCCGTAGCCGTTCTCTACAGCCCATCTGGCACCTTCAACAAGCACCTCATCCAATTCGTGATCCTTAACCCTCAACCTGCCCTCGCTTCCGACTCCGGAAGGAACCGCAACAAAAAGCTCGTCTATAAGCTCCCTGATTTTCGGTCTAACTTCATCCACCGTTAGGTTAGTTCTGATTAGCCTGACACCGCAGTTTATATCGAAACCTACGCCTCCCGGGCTAACAACTCCTTCCTCAGCATCGAAAGCAGCCACACCGCCAATCGGAAAACCGTAACCGACGTGAACGTCGGGCATAACCAAGCTAGCAACCTGAATTCCGGGCATCGTGGCAACGTTCGCAGCCTGCTCGACGGCATCTCTCTCAAGTATCTGCATCAGCTTGCGGTTGATGTAGAATACAGCTGGAACTCTCATTCCCGGTTTGTAACCCTTAGGTAATTCCCACTTGTAATCGGTAATCTTTCTGAAAATACTCTCAAATCCTGCCATGTTGTAAATCTGAAGCTATGGATTTTTAAAGCTTTAGTAATCGCCAGAGCAAGTCAAGGATTATAAGCATTCAAAAAGCCTTTTAAAAAGTTCGTTATTATGGCTGAGCATGAGTGAACTGATGGAAATGCTCATCAGAAGGGGATTCCTTTGGCAATCATTCGAGATATACGGAGGAATGGCCGGGTTTATAGATTACGGTCCTCTCGGAAACGGTTTGAGGAGGAGGCTCGAAAATCTTTGGAGGGAATTTTTCGTAATAAACGAAAGGGCTGTCGAAATAGATACGCCGACTGTGAACGTTGAGGAGGTTTTCATAGCTTCCGGTCATGCGGAATCGTTCACCGATGTAGCTATAGAATGCCAGAAGTGCGGCAAGGTTTTCAGGGCCGATCATTACATAAAGGAGAAGCTGAACATCGAAGCGGATTGCACGATCGAAGCAGTTAAGGAGATAATAGAGACATACAACCTAAGATGCGACTGCGGCGGAAGGTTCGGAGAGCCGTTCCACTTTAATCTGATGTTCACAACATCTATAGGCCCGGGCAAAGGCAAGAAGGGTTATCTGCGTCCCGAGACAGCTCAAGGTATATTCATAGCGTTCAAGAGGTTACTCGATTACTTCAGGGGTAAGCTTCCTTTCGGCGTTGCTCAGATAGGGAGAGCATACAGGAACGAGATAAGTCCGAGGCAGGGAGTTATAAGGCTGAGGGAGTTCAATCAGGCCGAATTGGAATACTTCGTAAATCCAAAGGAAAAGACCCATCCCCAATTCGAAAGGTATGCGAACGATGTTGTCAAACTTGTTGATAAGTTCGACAACGAGTATAAAATAACGCTAAAAGAAGCTGTAGAGAAAGGCATCATCGCACACGAACTTTTGGCATACTTCATAGGAAAGACGAGAAGATTCCTGTTGAAGGCTGGAATCAGAGATGATAGGCTTAGGTTCAGACAGCACAAGGACGATGAGAGAGCACACTATGCTGTTGATTGCTGGGATGCCGAAGCTTTAACGAGCTACGGCTGGATAGAAATAGTTGGAATTGCTGACAGAACCGATTACGACTTAAGGAAGCATATCGAGCACAGCGGAGAAGATTTAACGGTTTTCGTTCAGTTTAAAGAGCCGATTAAGGTTAAGAAGCTGAAGATAGTTCCGGATTTGAAGAAGCTTGGTCCCGTGTATAGGAAGAAGGCAAAGGCGATTGCAAAAGCTTTAGAAGAGCTCGAAGTTAAGGATAAGAACATCGAAAAGGTTACCGTAGAGGTTGATGGAGAAAAGATCGAAATCAGCAGTGAGTTCTTCAATGTTGAAGAGGTTGAAGAGGAGATATACGGTGAAAAGATAATTCCACACGTAATAGAGCCTTCGTTTGGGCTCGACAGAATCACATACACGATCTTGGAGCACTCGTTTGAAAAGGATACAGTGGATGGAGAGGAAAGAAAGGTTCTAAGACTCAAAAGATGGATAGCTCCCGTTCAGGTTGCAGTTCTTCCGTTACTTTCGAAGAATGAGTTCATCAAAGTCTCGCTGGAGTTAGTAGATATGCTAAGGAATGCAGGAATATACACGGAATACGACGATTCGGGTAGTATAGGAAGGAGATACAGGAGGTTCGACGAAATAGGAACACCTTTCTGCGTAACGGTTGATCATCAGACGCTCGAAGATAGAACTGTAACAATAAGAGACAGAGATACGACTAAACAAGTTAGAGTCGAAATCGACAGGCTTGTGAACGTTCTAAAGGAGTTATTAAGCTCTGAAAAGGATATAACGGAATTCGGAGAGATCTTCAAAGCTTGACGGATATTTATATACCCCCTCCCCCCTTCATTTCCTGTGGAGAACTGGAACGGGGATATACGGCACATAATGTAAAAGCCGGAAATACAATATAGGGTTGCAATTTCGAAATTAAAGACGATCTACGGTGAAATCCAGTTAAAATGGACTAAACAGATAAAGAAATAACTACTTCCAGACAATAAATTTTATTTCGGAATAGTTATAAAATTGACTGGCTACATTTTCTCGTGGAGCTACCAATATGGTTTTGAATATTCATATAGTTTAAACAATATTATTATATTTTTATAATAGTTTTTTATATTTATAACAGCAATTCCCCATATCTAGTTCAATACGATTCATTTATACTTTACCATCAATTTCATAATAATAAATATTATATTATAAATATTTTATTAAATCATTTATATTTTTAAACATCTAACTTTTTCGAGAAGATTTACCAAGTCCGTAATTACTTCAACGTATTCTTTTATTATGGTTATCTTCTCTTCAGACGAGATTTCCACGAGTCTTTTCACAGTTATTTGTATTGCTTGCTTTAAAGTAGCCTCTATGTCCGTTTCAGATTTTATTACTGAAACTTTTGGTTCTTCTGGAGTTCTGTCTTCTCCTTCTTCAACTTCGTCATCTTTAAGCTTAACTACCGCATTTTTACCCTCACCTATTATTTCAGCCTCCTTTTTGCAGATCGGACAGATTACCTTATCTTCGTATTTAAACAGGGGCATGTTACACTGGGGACAATGGTAGGCTAACATCTTCGCACCCTTGAATAGGAGTTCCACAGCTTCCGAAATTTTTTTATCCTCCACGTTATTATGATCAATGATACGGTATTAAAACATTGCAGTTCTGCGAGGTGATGTGCATGGCTGAAAAGGTGCCAGATAGTATTTTAGAAGCCTTAGATAGGATCATTCAAGACGATACAGTGCCAAGAAATATAAGGAGGGCTGCAAGTGAAATCAAAGAGAGTCTACTGCATGGGAAAGACAGCTTGGCCGTAAGAGCCGCAACTGCGATTTCCATTCTTGAAGAACTATCTTCAGACCCGAACTTGCCGATGCATGTCAGAACTCTCATTTGGAACGTATCCAGCCAGCTTGAGAGAATCGCGGTCGAGGAGTGATACACTCTTTTTGCGAACTTTATATTATTTTTACATTCCAATCGCCGATGTAAAACCTCCAATGGAAATTAACAATCAACTATTTTTATAAATTGTAATTGTAAATAATTCTGTCGGATTTCATACTGGATTGATGTTACAGATGTCGTAAATTGTTCATTGAACGATTTATTTTGTTTTCTTATGAATTTTGCCGTATTTAGTCTAAATTCGTCAATTCACATCTGACGTTGCATACCCTCATCGGAGTTCCACAGGAAACAAAGGGGGGAGGGGGTATATAAATACGACTCATCGTGACTTCGGCTACTGGGGTGCCACGATTATAAAGTGTAGCAAAAGTTTTAATCGATCCTACCTAAAATTAATCATATGCCGTTAATAATTCCAGCTACTCAGGGCGTTCTCGCGATTAAGGTTTCCCGTCTTACGGGTTTTCCCTTGGGCTACGCACAGCTTGAGAAGTTGCCCGACGGCGAGAAATACGTTAGAATTTCTGCGGATGTTAAAGGGGAGGATGTGATCCTCGTAAATTCCTTCGCCCACAATCCAGATGAGATGCTGATCGAGACTATCTTTCTCGTAGAAACACTGAAGGATTACAACGCGAAATCCGTCACCGGCGTTTTTCCGTATTTCCCGTATTCGAGGCAAGATGGGAGATTCATAAAGGGTGAAGCCTTTTCCTTAAAAATCGTTGCGGATCTACTGAGAAATGCGGGATTGGATGGGATGATAGTCGTCGACTTTCACCTCCACAGATTGAAGGATCTGACATCGATCTTCGGATTCGAAGTTAAAAATCTGACGGCAATGCACAAGCTTGCCGAATTTGCTAATGAAAACTTCGAGATGAAGGATCCGATTGTGGTTGCTCCGGATGAAGAAGCCGTTCAGTGGGCGAAACTAGTTGCCAATGATTTGGGCTTGAACTACGTTGCGTTGCGGAAGATTAGGATCGATGCGGAAAACGTTATCATAGATTCCGCTCCAAAGGAAGTGGAGGGCAGGGATGTTTTGATTGTGGACGATATGATATCAACGGGCGGAACCGTTATTCAAGCGGTTAAGGCTTTGAAGAGGGCGGGATGCGGAAAAGTCTTCGTAGCCTGCACGCACGCGATACTTGCGAAGGACGCTTTAAGGAGGTTGCTCGAATGCGGGGTTGAAGGGTTGGTTGCCGCAGATACGGTTTTAAGTCCGATAAGCCACGTAAGCGTTGCGGACATCATTTCCGAATGCCTTCTGGAGATGTTCGGTTAGCAAACTATTTAGCATCAATGCGCGAACGTAATCGTGTGAAGATAGCCGTCACCGGCAGACCGGGCATAGGAAAGACGACTCTCTGCCTGAAGGTTTATGATGCGCTTAAGGATAAGCTTGAGATTGAGGGTTTCGTGACGAGGGAAGTTAGGGAAAAAGGGGTTAGGATAGGCTTCAAGCTTATCGATTTGAAGAGCGGAGAGGAAGCTTGGCTCGCCAAGGTTGGATATAAAAGTCCGTTTAAAGTGGGGAAGTATGGCGTAATTCTTGAATCCATCGACAGGTTTGCCGAAAGAATAGAGGGTTATTCCAATGCTGACCTCATCATATTGGACGAAATAGGGCCTATGGAACTCAAAAGCAGGAAGTTCGTTGAAGCCGTTGAGGGTATATTGGATCGGGATGATCTCCTCTTCACGATCCATCTGAAGTCTCATCATCCTCTCCTAAAGAGAATACGCTCAGAATTCGAAGTTATAACGCTGAGCGAAGAGAACAGGAATGCTGTTGCCGATGAAATCGTAAGGAGGTTAACGCATGATAGTTGAGGAGGGTAAAGCTAAGATAAAGCTGAGCAGAGATGTATTCTACAATCCCCGAATGACCTTCTGCAGACATTTGGACGTCTTGGCTTACAAGGTTATATTCGATGTGGAGGACAGGGAAGTGAGATCTCTCGACGCGTTAGCGGCTACAGGCGTAAGGGGTATAAGGGCTCGCTTGGAAGCTGGGTTTTTACCAACTTTCAATGACAGAAATCCGAAAGCTGTTGAGCTTATAAGGGAGAACCTAAAGCTTAACGGAATTGATGCTGAGGTATTCAACAGGGATGCCGTTGCCCTTATGAGGGAAAACAGATACACGCACATCGATCTCGACCCCTTCGGTTCTCCGGCAGAGTTCATCGATACCGCATGCCTTTCAGCTTTAAAGTACCTCAGCGTAACAGCAACCGATACAGCCGCTCTGTGCGGTTCAGCCCCGTTGGCTGGCTTGAGGAAATACGCCATCTATGCGGAAAAGACGGAGTTCTATCCAGAGCTTGGACTGAGAACATTAATAGGTAAGATCGTTAGAGAGGCAACGAAATACGATAAGGCGATCGATGTCCTCGTTTCTTGGGCTAAGGAGCACTATTACAGGGTTCACATAAAGCTTAGGAGATCTGTAGCATTGGCTGGAAAGATATACGAGAACGTGGGATATCTTTTCTACTGCTTCAACTGCGGGAACAGAGTATGGGCTCCGATGGACGGCTCATCGTTCGAGAGATGCAGATGCGGAGGCAGATTTAAGATGATCGGTCCTCTCTGGCTCGGGAAATTGCATGACAAGGAGTTCGTCAGATCGATGATTAACAAAGTTGGGGAGATGAGTGTAGGAGATGATACGAAAGATAAGCTGAAAAAATTCCTGCAGTCGATACACGATGAGATAGATGTTCCTTTCGCTTATACAACTCATCACATCGCGAGGATGCTTAAAACATCTCCGCCTCAGGTTGCCAGAATAATCGAAGAACTTAGGAGGATGGGATATAAGGCTTCGAAGGTTCACTATTCCGGATTCGGATTTAAAACCGATGCGAGCGTGGATGAAATAAAAAAGATCGTTTTAGCTCTTAACGCCCAGTATTGACTTCGGCTTTCTGGGAATTCTCCTTCTCTTCTTTCCATCCGACGTGTATTTCTGATTTGGACCGGGCTTCTTATAATTCTGCCACTTCGTCGGAACGAGCCTGTATCCGCCTCTTCTGTTCTTGATCTTAACCCATGTTACGCTACCAGTCTTACCCATGTTTCTTGCTTTCGACAGCCAACTTAAAAATGTTGTGGTGTGCAAGCGATATCGATGTTTCGCCTTCTTTCCTTGGGGCTCTCGACTCCGTAAGATGACACACCAAACAGCAGTTCCAATTGCAGATACTGTCGTGACGAGCCGAAGCTCAGCGACGTTCTGTAAATTTCCGCCAAATACTCTCAAACCCTTCCGAACTTCTCAACGTATCTGCAGAATGCACAGATATCCGAGCTTGAGGTTTCACCGCAAATCCTGCACTTCTTAAGCTCCCACTCCTTCTCAACCTTCACGCTCTTCGCGAGCTTGATCAACCCCCTAACGAAGTTCTGCTTGAATCCCGGCTTTTTTATTTCTATATCGTATATTATCTCCTTCCAGACATCCCTCGGAGCGTGCGGACATTCGTCCGTAACGAATGGAACGTTCAGCGAGAGGACGAACAGCATGTTTTCCTTCTCACTTCTCTCAAAAAGAGGTCTCGCCCTTGCGATCAATCCGTCGGAACTTTCCGATCTCGGGATAAGTTTGGGAATCCACTCAATTCCACCGCTTAGAACGTTCTTAAAGAAGAAAAGAATCAAATCTTCAGCCGTATGTCCGGTAGAAATAACGTCAAATCCGTTTAACCTTGCGAATCTGTTCATAAGATACCTCTTAGCTGTTCCGCAGACCGAGCAAACCTTCTTAACATCGACGTCATCGATCGTAAAACCGTATTCCGATAGTTCAACTACATGAATTGGAACGTCTAATTCCTCTGCAAGCTCCTCCGCAACCTTTTTCGATTTAACCGAATACTCCTTTATCCCCAAATCGATGTGGAGGATCTCGATGTTGTAGCCGAGTTTTTTTAAGGCGAAAGCCATCGCGGAACTGTCCTTTCCACCCGAAACGCAGGCTAAGATCCTTTCAACCTTCCTCAATATCCCGTATTTTTTTATGCTCCTGCTGACGAGATTTAAATAGAAGTTCGGATAGCAGTTCTTGCATAAAGCAATTCTGTATGGCTTCAGGTATGCTATGGCTTTTTCCTTGCACTTTGAGCATTTCATTGTCTCAACTTTCTATTCTTTGCTGTTAAGCGTTTTGCAAAAAGTTTAATAACAAACGTTCGTTGCTCAATTTGATGCTACCGCCGAAGCAGAACTTCTCAGAGTGGTTCCATGAGATCATTCAGCAGGCTGAGATAATGGATATAAGGTATCCCGTCAAGGGGTTATACGTCTGGTGTCCGTTCGGCTTTAAGCTGCGTCAGCTGGTTTATTCGAAGCTGAGAGAGCTCTTGGATAGGGATCACGATGAGGTGTATTTCCCCGCTTTGATTCCCGAAACGGAATTGGGTAAAGAAGGGGAACACATAAAGGGTTTCGAGGACGAGGTTTTCTGGGTCACTCACGGCGGTTTGGAGCCGTTGGATGTCAAACTGGCTTTAAGACCTACGAGCGAAACTGCGATGTATCCGATTTTCAAGCTTTGGATCAGAAGTCATGCGGATCTCCCGCTCAAGGTCTATCAAATCGTGAACACGTTTAGATACGAAACCAAGCATACAAGACCTCTCATAAGGCTTAGGGAGATAACGTCTTTCAAAGAGGCACACACCGCTCATAGAAATTATGAGGAGGCTGAGGAACAGGTTAGGGAGGCGGTTAAGCTTTACAAGGAATTTTACGATTTCTTAGCCGTTCCGTATCTCATCTTCAGACGTCCCGACTGGGATAAGTTCCCCGGAGCGGATTACACGATAGCCTTCGATACCATAATGCCCGACGGAAGAACGTTGCAGATTGGAACGGTTCATCATTTGGCGGATAACTTCGCCAAAACCTTTGATATCAAATACGAAACCCCTGACGGCGGTCACGCCTATGTTCACCAGACGTGCTACGGAATATCCGAAAGGTGTATAGCATCGCTTATAAGCATTCACGGCGACGATTTGGGACTGATTTTGCCGTTCGAAGTGGCTCCGATTCAAATAGTGATAATACCGATTCTTTACAAGGGTAAGGAGACTCAGGTTGAGGAACTTTCGAGAAGGCTCTTCGAGAAGTTGAAGGGTTACGGCTACAGGGTGTTGCTGGATGACAGCGATGAAAGACCGGGAGCCAAATATTACAAGTGGGAGCTCAAGGGCGTTCCGATAAGATTCGAGATCGGGCCAAAGGAGGCTGAAAAGGGCGATGTGGTGGTATCCTTCAGGGATGAGAAGAAAAAGTTCAGCATCAGCTTCGATGAGGTGACGAAAGAGAGGATCGAAAGGTGGGCCGAGGAGTTGAAGCAGAGGCTTAGGAATAGGGCTATCGAGATGGCTAAATCGAAGATCGGGTTCTTCGACGATTTAGATGATTTGGCGAATTGGATCGAGCGGAGGGGCGTCGGGCTTATATACTTATGCGGTTCTACGGAATGCGGTGAGGTTGTTGAGGAAAAAGCGAAGGGATCGGTTTTGGGAATGTTCGAGGAGATTCCAGACTGGCTCGAGGGTTTCGAATACAGGGGGAGATGCATAGTCTGCGGGGAAGAAGGTTATCTGACCGGCGTGGCTAAGACTTACTAAGTTACTATTTCGCTCAACCTTCCCGTTTCCAGAGCCTTCTTTATTTCCATCATGCTCAAGTCGAGAGGATCCTCAATTTTTACGCCGTGCTTCAGCGTCAGATTCCTCATCTCCGGTGATGTTGGCCCTATGCAGGGATCCCCCGGAACCCTCATAGAAACATCGAAGACTACAAACTCAAGCTTCGTATCGTCTTCCGGCGAATAGGCAACAGCTCCCTGTAAGCCGAAGAGTCCTATCATGCCCGGCGGATATTCTTCTTCGCAAACCCTCAGGAATTTCTCCGCCGCTTCGTAAACCATATCTTGCTTGCTTTCCCTCATTGTTACGCCGAAGTGCCCTATTTCCTCGTTCTTAACCGGAACGTCTATCTTAAGCTGATCCTTCGCCGGCAGATTTAGAAATCCCTGTAGATTCACCTGCCTTCTGTCGCTGAAGCCGACGAAGTCGAAGTCTCCAAAGAAGTCCTTCAAAGCGTAGCTGTGGAAGTTTGCGTTGAATCTCGCTCCTAAAACGTATTCCTCAATCCTCGCCTTCTTCAAACCTTCCTCATCGATCACACCTGCTTTTATAAGCTCTTCAGCCTGCCTGTAATAATCTTCGGGAGATTTTGCGTAGAAGAAGGCCCTTTCAAGCGGATTCTTAGCCTGCTGAACCTTAACCACCACAAGCCTGTCTATTTCTTCGGGGCTCTTGAACTCCTTGGGAATCCTTATTCCAGCCTTTTTAAGCAGGTAATACTGCCCCCTCTCGAAATTCCTCTCCTCAGCCCTCAGCAGATATCTGTTGCCGTATATCGGAACTTCGAACTCGTTTTCGATCCCGTCGTAGCCTACGTAAACCGCGAAGCTTCGATTTGGAATGAAGATCGTATTTAGCTCCCTCAGTCTTTCCTGAATCTCCTCGTTAAGCATATCCTTAAATCGATCGACGACTATGAATTCATCGTAAAGGTGGCGGTTGTATTTCGTGTATAGCTTATCCCTCCCCTTCTGAACGACTATGACCGTTTTGAATCCCCAAGCCTTCGCGGACATTCCGATCTCCTTTGCGGAATGTGATCCGAATATTCCTATCGTTACGTTTTTGTAGTCTTCCACAAGCCTCCTAACCCTTTCGGTCATCTTTTCCATGATTCAAGTTGGTTGGGATTTGATAATATTTATGGTGAAACCCGTGTGGGTTCACAACGAAATGTCACTACCCTAAGAATCTCCTAATATACGCCGCTCTGACTATCTTCTCCACATCCAGCTTGTCAAGATTTCGAATGATCTCGTCCGTAACGGCTTTGTGCTCTTCGTTTACCTCAAATTCGAATCTATTCACGGACAAACGCTTTGCGACTTCGTTCGGAATTATCTTAAGGACGTTCGGATTGAAGAACTGTAAAGCGTCGATTATGTCTTCACCGCAGATTTCCATAACGAAATCCAATTCTGACTCGTTCAAACAGCTCAGTCCCAATATTTCCGGCGGTAAGCCGATTGAATACAGGGCACAGCAGAAGGGAATAGCCCTCGGCAAAGTTGAGCCGTTTAGGCTTCTTGAGTAACCGAACAAACCGATATGTAATCTTCTTTCCCTTCTCTTCGGAACGTAATTCGCTATGCGATTTATTAAGCCAACGAGAACGGATATGAGCTTTCTGTATTCGTTCGAAGTCTTTCCGATTATGTTCAAAGCTCGATCAACCTCTATACCCTCACCCTTCCTTCTCTTGCTCTTATTTATCTTCTCGATCCCGTTAACTACTTCCCTTTCCGGATGATCGTATTTGAAAGCTGATTGAATAGTGAACGTCTGGACGTTCCTCCATTCGTCCAAAATCCTATCTACTGTGCTGGGTCTCAGGTTACCTCTGAAGGGTGAACTCCCAAAGCCGACGATGGGATAAATCGGAATGGATAGCTTCTCTTCCAAATCTTCGATCTTCATGAGCGCTATTTTTAATGCGAGGGTTGATGCAACCATCCCGTAATTCAAAGCCAAATCGGACTTAGCTAAAAACACCCTCTGATATTCGACGAACTTGTCGCTCAAATACCTTTTAACTATCTTGTCGCAGTTCAGAATGTAAGGTAGATCTTCTATAAGCGGAATGACGTTTATTTCGTGAGGCTTGAATTCTCCAATCCATTCTGCAATCGTTATATCGCCGTAGAAGAAAGATTTGTTTTGCTTTCCGACGACGAAGTTCTTGTAATAGTAAAAAACCCTGTTAAGTTCGATGTGCGAAGTGACCATCGGCAGTATAACTTCGAAGATCGGTGCTATGTCTTCACCGTAAAACAACTTAGATGCGTCGAAGCTTCGGGGAATGCTTTCGAGCGTTTCTAACAAAACCTTGGCTTCAGCCTTTTCCCAGCTGGGGTTCGGAACTCTGAGAGTAAGTCTGACGTCCTTGCCCAAAATAACGTCTCTGAAGAAGTGTTCATACCTCGAAAGGAGCTTCTTAACTACGAAGTTGTCTACCTCCTTTCCCTCGTAATCCCACATCTGCTCTTGGCAACCCAAGTGAGAGAAAACGTAAAAAGCCTCTTTAACTTCGTCATCTCCTTTAATAACCGGAGATTCCGCGAAGAATGGAGTTATGACGTTATCCGGATGCTGAGTGCTCATAGTTCGCGGAACCATCCTGTTCGGTTTATCCGAAATGGAATAAAAATGTTTCCCCATTTACTGATTACGGTTGACATTGTCGATAGTTATTAACGGCCATTTGCGGTTTATTTTACGGTGGAGTATGTTAGGTTCGGTTATACTCTGATTGGAGGGATCTGAGATAGTTGGGGAGATTTTAAGATTTTTGAGATTTATAGGTTAGACTTGTAATTTAGATTTAGTTAATTTGGGTAATGGAGGTATAGGATAATTATTCTGAAGTTTATCCCTGACGAAATTGATTAGATTTTCGATTAGGTGAACGACAGTGGATTAAACTGGAAGAAATCATAAAGA
>WAKM01000057.1 GCA_015523335.1 Archaeoglobaceae archaeon
TGCAAAGGCTTAATAATCTAAGACGTTTTCGCTATGCTAAATGAAGATAGCGATGGTCGGAAATCCCAACGTGGGAAAAACAGCCCTACTGAACGTGCTAACTGGTGGTAACTTCGAGGTCGGAAATTTTCCCGGCACTACCGTGGAGAAAAAGGAGGGAAAAGCCAAAATCGACGGTAGAGAAGTAGTATTCGTGGATTTACCCGGTATATACAGCTTGGAAGCATACTCTTTGGACGAAAAGGTCGCGAAGGATTTTTTAACCAACGAAAAGCCGGACTTGATTTTAAACGTCGTAAACGCTTCTAATTTGGAGAGGAACTTATACCTTACCCTTCAGCTTGTCGATTTTAAAATTCCGATGATTTTGGTTTTGAACATGGTCGATGAAGCCGAAAAAAAGGGAATTAAAGTCGATGCGGATAAGCTATCTAAGATTTTGGGTGTTCCGGTTGTAAAAACCGTTGCCGTAAAGGGAATTGGAATTAAAGAGCTTAAAAGGGAGATTTTGAAGGGCGGTAGCGTTCCGAAGATCGAGGTCGGTGGAGATCTAAGATCCAAGCTTGAAACGGCTGAGAAAATCGTAAAAGAAGTCGTCAAGATTGAAAGAACGAGGGTTGATCTAACAGAGGTCTTCGATGAGGTTTTCATGGATAGACATTTGGGGATTCCGATTTTCATCGCTTTTATGTGGATGATGTTCACATTCACATACACCGTAGCTACCCCCCTCACCAACTTAATCGCATCGGTTTTCTCGATTCTGTCCGAAAGTATATCGAGTATGAACGGTATTTTGTTCAGTTTGATCGGTAAAGGAATAATTAAGGGAGTCGGAAGCGTCTTAGTTTTCCTTCCGAACATTGCATTTCTGTTCATCGCCCTCGCTCTGCTCGAATTGAGCGGTTACATGTCCCGTGCGGTTTATCTCATGGACGGAATTATGACTGCTTTCGGCTTAACTGGTAGATCCGTAATTCCACTCATTATAGGATTCGGGTGCAACGTTCCGGCGGTGATGGCTACGAGAACGATCGAAGATGACAAGGTCAGAATCGCGACGATACTCGTCAATCCCTTCATCTCCTGCAGTGCGAGACTGCCGATATACGTTCTATTCGCGGGAATATTCTTTCCGACCATTGGCTCTGCCGTTATAATGGGTCTCTACGCCTTCGGAGTTGTCGTTGCGCTGATTTCGGCTCTTATATTTAGAAAGGTATTGCTGAGGGGCGAGGCGGAGTATATAATCGAACTCCCTCCTTACAGAATTCCGAACTGGAAGGATGTGTGGATTTTGACTTGGAATAGAACCAAACACTTCCTCCAGAAGGCTGGAACAGTGATTTTAGCTATGTCTGTTGTTATATGGTTCTTAACGAACTTTCCGAATCCGAGCATAGATAAAAGCTATGCTGGAATGCTCGGCAGATTACTGCAACCGTTGTTCGCTCCGATGGGCTGGAACTGGCAGTTCGTTCTCGCAATTCTGATGGGATTCGTTGCCAAGGAAGTCGTCGTCGAAACGCTGGGGATTCTAAACACACCGATAGCAAAGATAATGACGATGCCGCAAGCCTTAGCATTTATGGTCTTCTCCCTGCTTTACATGCCGTGCTTGGCTACGCTTGCAACGATTAAGGCTGAGACCGGATGGAAGTGGACGATCTTCGCCGTAGTTTACAGCTTCGCCGTAGCTTATGTTCTCGCCCTAACGGTGGGGGTGGTAGCACGATTGATTTAGTATATGCTATCATATTTTTAGTCCTCGCTTGGTTCGAAGCGAAGAAGTCGTTTATGAACGCTTTCGTGCTTTTGGTTGTGGCGATGACATTTCTTAAGGGATTCATAGTTAAGAGGAAATCTTACAGCTTCGTAGCTTCAATGATTGCAATTGTATTTGCAGTTCTGATGACCCTCGTTTTGTTGGCGGTCGGTTCGTTTAGCTACGGGATTCTCGGCTACTTAGCACTGCCGGCTTTCATTTGGTATAGGAGGAATATAGAGCAAACTTAAGCCGAAAACTCTTTTAGACCGGCGAAGATCTACGAACATGAGCGAGATAGAAAGGGGATACAGAAAGATCGAGTGGGCTGAAAGGCACATGAATGTTCTCGCAAAGATCAGAGAGGAGTTCAGAAGAGAGAAACCTTTGGAGGGTTTCAGAATCGGTATGGCTCTTCACGTGGAAGCTAAAACCGCTGTTCTCGTAAAAACGCTAATCGCTGGTGGAGCGGATGTTGCGATAACGGGTTGCAACCCTTTGAGCACTCAAGACGATGTAGCGGAAGCTCTGAGGGATATGGGAATAAAGTGCTTTGCGAGGAGGGGGATGAGCAGGGAGGAATACTACGAAGCCCTCAACAAGGTCATAGACACAAAGCCGGATATAATCGTTGACGACGGGGCGGATTTGATATTCCTCTTGCACGGTGAAAGGAGCGACTGGGCTGAGAAAGTTTTGGGGGCGAGCGAAGAAACTACGACAGGCGTAATAAGGCTTAGAGCCATGGAGAGGGAGGGTGTGCTAAAGTTCCCGGTTATAGCGGTGAACGATGCATACACCAAGTATCTCTTCGACAACCGATACGGAACGGGGCAATCCACTTGGGACGGCATTTTCAGGGCGACCAACGTATTAATAGCTGGCAAAAACGTCGTTGTAGCTGGCTACGGATGGTGCGGAAGAGGGATAGCGATGAGAGCCAAGGGATTGGGGGCGAACGTTATAGTCACGGAAGTCGATGAGATCAGGGCGCTTGAAGCGGTTATGGACGGATTCAGAGTGATGCCGATGGAGGAGGCGGCGAAGATCGGAGACATATTCATCACTGCTACGGGCAACATAAACGTAATAAGGGAGGAGCATTTTAAAGTAATGAAAGACGGCGCTATCTTGGCAAACGCCGGACACTTCAACGTTGAGATATCGATTCCGGACTTGGAAAAACTCAGCAAGAGGGTTAGGCAGATCAGGGATTACGTAACGGAATACGATTTGGGCGATAAGAAACTCTATCTCGTTGCCGAGGGAAGGCTCGTAAATTTGGTTGTCGGCGACGGACATCCGATAGAGGTCATGGACATGAGCTTCTCCGATCAGGCTTTAGCCGTTAAATACATAGCCGAAAATCACGAGAAGCTCGAAAGGAAGGTTTACATGTTGCCGGAAGAGTTGGACAGAAAGGTGGCGAGGCTGAAGCTTGAGACCATGGGCGTAAAGATAGACAAGCTCACGGAGGAGCAGATCAAATACCTCAGCGACTGGAGGCACGGAACTTAAATGAGGTAGTCATCGAAACTGTTCGAGGATCATCTTTTCCCAATCGCTTAAAGACGGACAGATCGTGCAACCGAGACGGTAGAATCCTTCGTAGTATAGGGGATGCAACTTAAGCCCGTTCATGAGGATGTAAAGCTGAACCATGCATCCGCTCCAATACTTTATCGGAAAAATCTCCTTCGCAACCCTATACTCGATCTCACTTCTTTCCCTTCTGACCTTGCTTTCCGCTTCCCTGTCTCCGACTATGAGCGTTTGGGTGGCTATCCTCTGCAGTCCTTCCATTTTAAGCTTCGTGCACCATCTATTGCCGTGAGTAGGCATTCCGAACTTTTCAACATCGAAACTCACTTCGGATTTAACGAGCTCGACGTCCAACTTCTCGCACACGTATTCTACGTATTCCTCCGTGTGGGGCATCTCATGGCTTACCTTAACGTAGAGTGCCTTTACGTCATCGAGTGCCTTTTTTGCCAATATCAGCGTTGCGGTGCTGTCCTTTCCACCGCTGAACGGAACTCCAGCATCTTCATCTACGTTTCTTCGAATGAAGTCTACTGAGACTTCCTCCAGTTTTTCGAGCCAACTACGATTTTTTTCGATCATCTTGTATACGTTTATCCTCTTCGGTTGGACTTCTCTGATATGAAGCTTCACGCTCAGCGGCTCCCCTATCTTTTTACTTATCACTGCCTTAAGCTTGGGAGTGTAAATCCACTCTTCGTTGAGAAGCTTTCTAACGATCAGATTACCCTCCTCAACATCCACTCCAAAGACCCTCCTCGTGTTTTTAACGAATCCCTCTCCGATCACGAAGTATGCGTCGTAGTCGGGATGTATCTCGACTCCGAGCTCGTTTTTGTTAGCGAAGAGAAAGACCTCCTCGTCAAATTTAAAGCTCAGTCTTAACTTGGCTTTAGCCATTTCGAAAGCTTCCCTTATCACCTCCATCCTCGTGTTTCTGACGGCTTTTTTGCTCAGAATTACTATTTGGTAGATCGGAGTTACCTTGCGGATTTCGGCTTCAACTTCTGAAGCCAACTCGATCTCGTCTCTTCCGAAGAAGAATATCGGTATCTTTTTTGCAAAACTTGAAAAATCGGCATCTTCGATCCTTCTAACTCCTCCCAAGCTTACAACTTCACAATTTACGGCATGTCTCAAAGCTTTCGCATCCTTCTTAGCTCTCGCAACCGCTACGAGCATCGTCATCTTCTAAGGAGAATTAAACCCGCTATTATCAATATCAGACCCAGCAAACCGGACGTAAACAATATCGGAAGGATTCCCTTCAGTAGTATCAGCAATCCGAAACCGATCAGACCGTAAGCTAAAACCTTCTTGATTTTCTTCTCGTCGTATCTGTATTCGCCGTTTTCCGGCATAATTATGGCTAAAATAAGGTAAATCAAGATGATTCTCGGATCTATTACGAACGCGATTAAAAAGATCAGTCTAACTATCGTCGGATCGACATCCAAGTATTCGGCTAATCCACTACAAACGCCGAACAGTATCCTGTCCTTCCCCTTCCTAAGCCTTCTTTGCATTGTCATTCGATATTGCGCGATATCTATATATAATTTCGCAGGAGTGCTCTAAATAGCAAGCTCTGTTGATGGCTTCGTAGATGTTCGTGCCGGCTGAGTAAATTCCGTGCCCTTTGACGACGACCACTCCGTTTTTTGCAACCTCCCTTGCAATCTCATCGGCGAGCTCCTCGCTTTTGAACTCACCCTCCACAACCCTAACACTCCCCAAAAACATGTTTCCTTCCAAATCCATAGGAACTATTTCGTCGTAGATAAACGAAAGCACGACGTTGTATATTCCGTGGCAGTGAAGAACCGCTTTGTAATCGGTTTTTCTGTATATAGCATTGTGAACGATCAGATCGCTCGAAGCGTCCTTCGATTCTTCGCCGAGCTTAAGCGTCACGAAGTCCTGAGGCGTAAGTTCGTCCAAAATCGATCCGGTTTTCGTTATTACGATGTAATCTTCGATTCTGCAACTCATGTTCCCGCTCGCACCGTCTATAAGCCTTAGCCGTCCCAATTTCTTACCTATCCTTATCATATCGGCTATAGCCGTCAGCATCCCGAACAACCCCTAATCGAATCTCAAAAACTTTGCGAGCTTCTCCCTCAATTTTACGACATCTCCGATAACGATCACAGCCGGAGCCTTAACTCCAACCCTTTCAGCAACGTCCGCTATATCCTTAAGCGGGGCAACCGTTACCCTCTGCTCTTCCGTGCAACCCTTTTCGATTATCGCTACCGGCGTATTCGGATCCTTCCCGTGCTTCAGCAATTTCTCTACGTTCCTCCGCAAATTCGAGACTCCCATCAGAATTACTATCGTGGCGTTCAGCTTTGCCAAAGCCTCCCAATTTAGCCTTTCCCTTGCTTCCCTTCCAGTAATGAAAACGACCGCCGGATCGAACGATCTATGGGTAATCGGAATTCCGGCGTAAGCTGGAACTGCTATTGCCGAAGTTACGCCGGGAACGATTTCGAACGGAATTCCGTGATTGGCTAAGAACTCAGCTTCTTCCCCGCCCCTCCCAAAAACGAACGGATCGCCGCCCTTAAGCCTTACGACCTTTTTACCCTGCTTAGCATATTCCACGAGCAGTCTGTTTATCTCCTCCTGCCTCTTCTTATGCCTTCCAGCCCTTTTGCCGACATCCACGAGCTCTGCCTTCGTTTTCTTCAAAAATTCCTTCAGGTCTTCCCCGATAAGTTCGTCGTATAGGATCACATCAGCTTCCTTCAGAACTCTTTCAGCCTTCTTCGTAATTAAATCCAATCCTCCCGGTCCCGCTCCGACTATGTAAACCTTCCCCGTCACCTTCTCAGCCCCGAATTTTTAGCTTTACTCGTTAAAACCTCAGAATGAGATGCCTTATCTCCTCCTTCAAATTTCTCGCGATCTCCTTTGCCTCTTCAACGGCAGTATTAGGATTAAGTTCCTCATCGATCTTGACCTCTTCCCTCCCGTCAACGGACAAAATTTGGCAGATCAGCCGAACCTTCCCTTCGTATCTGGCATAGATACCGGCTGGCACTGCACATCCTATGCCTAACTCTCTTATAACGGCCCTTTCAACCTCTGCTTCCAAAGCGGTCTTCTCGTCGTTCATGAAAGACACCAGATCTTCCTCCCCTCTTCTCGTTTCCACGGCGATTATACCCTGATTCGCAGGGGGAACGAAGATTTCTGGATTCAATCTCTGGTATCTTATCTTCTCCGCCAATCCTAGCCTTATTAATCCGGCTTCAGCCAAAACTATCGCATCGTATAAGCCTTCGTTGAGCTTTCTTAGCCTCGTATCAACGTTTCCTCTCAGATTCTCGAATCTCAAGTCTGGTCTATACCATTTTAACTGTGCTCTTCTCCTCAAGCTTGAAGTTCCGATTAACGCCCCCTCCTTTATATCTTCGAGCGTAGAACCATCCCTTGTAATGAAAACGTCGCATGGACTATCTCTTTCGAGCACAGCGGCTATCGACGTTCCCTCAATCCTTACGCTTGGAACGTCCTTGTAGCTGTGAACGGCAATATCGATCTCGCCGTCAATCAGTGCGAGTTCGAGAGTTCTGACGAAGGCTCCGGTTCCCTTGAACTCATATAGCGGCTTGTCTTTCATTATATCTCCGGCACTCTTGATTATTCTGATCTCCACCTCGTAACCGACTTCTTTGAGCTTCTTTACGACTTTTTCCGTCTGAGCTAAGGCTAACTTACTTCCTCTAGTTCCGACTACGACCTTCTCAGACATGTTCCCACGGCTTCGATCGTCTTCTTGACATCCTCATCGCTATGCGCATAGCTCACGAAGCAACATTCGTATTGGGATGGAGGGAAGAAAACTCCTTCCTTAAGCAGTTCCCAGAAGAACCGAACGAACTTCTCCTTATCCAGCTTCAACGCGTCTGCGTAGTTCCTTGGAGTTTCGCCGAAGTATACGCAGAACATCGATGCTATACGCCCGATCGAGTAATTAAGGTTCGAATCTTCTATCTGATCCGCAATTCCCTTGGCAATAGCTTCCGTCGTTTTGTTCACCTTTTCGAGCACTTTATTTTCGATTATGAATTTTACCGTCGTATATCCGGCTGTTAAGCTCAGAGGATTCCCGCTGAATGTTCCAGCCTGATACACCGCTCCGGAAGGGGCAACGTGCTCCATGATCTCTCTTTTCCCGCCGAATATTCCGATCGGCAATCCTCCTCCGGCGATCTTTCCCAGAGTTGTTATATCGGCTTCGACTCCGTAGTATTCCTGTGCCCCTCCCAACGCCAATCTGAAGCCCGTAATTACTTCGTCGAATATCAGAAGAACGTCATTCTCCTCTGTAATCTTTCTAACCTCCTTCAGATATCCCTCTTCGGGCAGAATAAGGCTGGAGTTGCCCATAACCGGCTCCATGATTACGCAGGCTAAGTCGTCCCTATTCTTTTCGACTACATCCGCCAACGCCTCTACATCGTTAAACGGAACCTGAAGAGTATTTTTCACGAAATCGGGCGGGACACCGGCTGAATTTGGAATGCCGTGAGTAGTTGCACCGCTTCCGGCTTTAACGAGCACGGCATCATGCGCACCGTGAAAGCTTCCTTCTATCTTCACGATCTTGTTTCTTCCGGTAAATCCCCTCGCAAGTCTTAAAGCGGACATCGTAGCCTCACTGCCGGTATTGACGAATCTCACCATCTCTATGCTCTTGTATAACTTCGTAATCAGCTTGGCGTATTCGATTTCAAGCTCTATCGGAGTTCCGTAGAGCCAACCCTTTTCAAGTTGCTCGGCAATCGCTTGCTTCACTATGGGATTGGCATGACCCAGAATGAGAGGGCCGTAGGCTAAACAGTAGTCTATGTATTCGTTTCCGTCGACATCCACGATCTTCGATCCCTTAGCGTAGGCTGTGTAGAACGGAAAAGGCTTTACAGCTCTAACCGGAGAGCTAACACCGCCGGGCATCAACTTGACAGCTTCCTCATACAACCGCTTTGATTTGTCGAGCTTCATGGGTCTTGATTCAAGCTTCCGCAAATTAACGTTTTTGATCAAATTAGGTAAGCTATCCATACGACGGACATAAGAACTATTCCGGCTGGAATGAGGTATCTGTAGACCTTCCCCAAATCAGCCGAATAGTATTCGGACGTTAAGATTAGGCAGAGGTGTAGGGGGGACATCATAACTCCAAGAAGCCCCGCTCCGAAGACGAGCATGAGGTTTTTTGGAATGAAACCACTACCTACGCCGGTAAAGGCTGTAAGTAAAGGAAGGGCTATCGCCGAATAGCTTATTTCGATGCCAACAGCGAAGCCTACGACGAATGCAAGTAAGAACGATGCTATCGGGGTTGGAATGCTCAGTTCCGTAAGATGGTTGAAGAATATCTGAGCGGAATGAGTATATGCTATGAGATCCTTGTAGAACATCACGGCAAAGATCAAAAGGACTATCTTCGGATCCAAAGTCCTTCTCAGGATCTTCTTAACCTTCGCTATGCTCGGTCTTTTGTGGATGTATAGGAGAAGAACGGCTATGGGCAGAGTAATCGCCAAATCTACTCTCAGAATTATCGCGAGTATGACTACCAATATCAAAGGGTAGAGGGCCGAAATTAAGTTCTTCAGAGTTTCAAACCTAAATTCGCCCAACTTGAGGGTGTAATTCCGCAAGAATATGATTCCGGCCAGTATCATTCCAATCGTAACAGGATAGCAAGCTTCGATGATCTTAAGGTAGCTGACCTCCACGACCATCGCACCGATTATAAAGCTTGGATAGAGGGGCCATACTGGAACCCAGAGGTGTCTGAACCAATAATTCACGAACGTTGCTTCCTCGGATTCCACTTTATACCTTTTTATGAGATCGGTAAGCATTATTGCGGAAACCAGAGCTCCTCCGGGCATAGGCAAAAATCCGACTATTGCAGGCAATATCGCCAAGCTCAGCTTTCCGACGATGTCGGAAATCGCCGTGCTCAACCTTTTGAGTAAGCCCAACTCCTGCATCGAAAATCCCAAAGTAAAGGCTGAGATTACGATTACGAGCAACCTGATGGTTTGATAGTTCGTTACAACCAAGAGTAACCTATCGAAGGTTTCGGATCCTATGGTAAGGATTCCCAAAACGAACGCTCCTACGAATATCGCAACACTCACGTTTACATTCAACCTGATTAGAATTAGAATTAAAGAGATCGAGACTAATAAAGCTAAAGAAGGATCCATGACAAGCGATTTACGTGGGGTTTATTTTAATTGTTTTTTGGCTGATCCTAACATCATCCAAACTTTTAAATCCATTGGAAATTTTACGGATATGAGAAAGATCTTCAGGGAGCTCGTATCTGTTGAGGAGGCCAAGAAGAGGATATTCAGCAAGATCGAAATAAAACGGAAGGTTGAGGAAGTTCCGCTGATCGATGCTTACGGTAGGATTTTGGCTGAAGATTGCTATTCAAGCGTCGATGTTCCCCCTTTCGACAGAGCCACGATGGACGGCTACGCAGTTAAAGCTGAAGATACATTCGGTGCGGATGAGGACGATCCCGTTGCCTTAAAGGTCATCGGTAAGGTTGAAGCCGGAGAAGTTCCGAGCGTTGAGGTTAGGCGGGGATCTGCAGTTGAGATTTCCACCGGCGCGGTCATTCCGAAGGGGGCGAATGCTGTTGTTATGATAGAATACACGAGCAGGGAGAACGATGTCGTTTACATCTACAAGCCCGTTCCCCCCGGAGCGAACGTAATGTCTGCCGGCTCCGATATAATGACCGGAGAGCTTCTGGTTAGGAAGGGAACGAGGCTTACGGCAAGAGAAATAGGCGTTTTGGCTTCAGCCGGCTTTAAAAGCGTTAGGGTGATAAAGAAGCCGGTAGTGGCTGTGATATCAACCGGTAATGAATTAATTAGCCCGGGAGAGAAGCTTGACTTCGGCAAGATTTACGACGTCAACGCATACACAATAAGCTCGGGAATAATTGAGAACGGAGGAGTTCCGATTTTCTTGGGAATCGCAAGGGATAACGCCGAAGAAATTCGGAGCAAGATCGCCGAAGGACTTAAGATTGCGGATATGGTTATAATATCCGGCGGAACGTCTGCTGGCGTAGGAGATATGATTTACAAGATCGTAGAGGAGTTCGGTGAGGTTATAGTTCACGGAATTGCCGTAAAGCCGGGAAAACCGACTGTCATAGCTGTGGCGGACGGAAAGCCCATATTCGGACTTCCGGGCTATCCCACGTCGGCTTTGATGATCTTCGAAATATTCGTCGCACCCTTGATAAGGCGAATGGCTGGAATTCCCGAAGGAAGCAGAAGGGTCGTTAAGGCTAAGGTTCCTATGAAAATCTTTTCGGCAATGGGGAGAAGGGAATTCCTGCCGGTTAATTTGGTCGAAGGAAAAGAGGGATTGATAGCATATCCGTTCACCGAATACTCCGGAGCGATTTCAACCTTAGCCGAAGCGGACGGATTCATAGAGATTCCGGAGAATAAGGTTTTATTGGAAGAAGGAGAGATCGTTGAGATTAAGCTGTTCGGAGATATCAACCCGGCAGATCTGATGATCATAGGTAGCCACTGCGTCGGAATTGACGTTCTGCTCGAAATTCTGCAAAAAAGAAAACCCCTACTGGCTAAAGTTATCAACGTCGGTTCTACGGGCGGAATATTGGCCGTTAAGAGAGGTGAAGCCGACATAGCTGGAACACATCTGCTCGATGAGGAAACTGGAGAATACAACATCCCTTATCTAGTGAAGTATGGGTTGAGTGGCGAAGCTTTCTTGGTTAAAGGCTACATCAGAGAGCAGGGATTCATTGTAGCCAAAGGTAATCCGAAAGGCATAAAGGATTTTGAAGACCTGCTCAGAGATGATGTGACGTTTATAAACAGAAATCCCGGTTCTGGAACGAGGATTCTTCTCGATATGAATCTTAGGAAGATCGCCGAAGAGAAGGGAATCAACTTTGAGGAGTTGAAGCGTAAAATTAAAGGTTACGATGTCGAGGCGAAATCCCATATAGCAGTGGCTGTTGCTGTTCTGATGGGCAAGGCTGATGTTGGGTTGGGGATAAGAACTGTGGCTGAAAGATACGGTTTGGACTTCATTCCGGTAAGGCCAGAGGAATACGACTTCGCAATAAGGAAGGACAGACTCGACAAAGAACCAGTCAAGCTGTTTTTGGAAGTTCTCAAATCTGAAGAATTTAGGAGAGAATTGGAGAAAAGGTTACCGGGGATAAGGGTGACGGAGAGGACGGGAGAAATAATCGAAATTTAGTCGTCCTTTCCTTCGAAAGCTCTCTGAACCAATTTTATCGCACATAGATCTCCGCACATGCTACATGCTCCGCTCTTCGACTTCCTTCTTTCCCATATACTTCTCGCCTTCTCTGGATCTATCGCAAGCTTGAACTGTGTTTCCCAGTCGAACTTCTTCCTCGCCAAAGACATCATGTAGTCTATCTGCCTTGCCCTCTCTCTCTGCCCTTCCTTGATCAGATCAACGGCATGTGCGGCGATCTTCGCCGCTACGACCCCTTCCTTTACATCTTCAACCGTAGGCAAGGCGAGGTGTTCGGAAGGTGTGACGTAGCATATGAAGTCCGCTCCGGCCATTCCGGCAACGGCCGCTCCAATGGCTCCGGCGATGTGATCGTAGCCAGCGGCTATATCCGTAACGAGGGGTCCGAGCAGATACAGCGGAGCGTTCTTAGTTACGAACTTCATCGCCTTAACGGATGTCTCAATCTCATCCAAAGGCACGTGGCCTGGGCCTTCAACTATAGCTTGAACTCCAGCCTCTCTGCACTTCTCAACTAACTCCCCGAGCACTATAAACTCCATAAATTTTGCCCTATCGCTCGCATCGTGCAAGCATCCCGGCCTAAAGGCATCTCCCAAGCTTATAGTAACGTCGTATTCCTTCAAAATTTCAAGCAGATAATCGAAGTTTGCGTAATACGGATTTTCCTTCTCGTTGTGCAGCATCCAGCCGATTATTATTGCACCTCCCCTACTGACAACCCCGAGCAATCGCCTGCTCTTCTTGAGCCTCTCGACGGTCGTCCAATTTACTCCGGCATGTATCGTCATGAAATCCACTCCATCCTTAGCATGCTTTTCGACTGATTTGAAGAAGTGATCCTCATCCATATCCACAACGAGTTTCGCCATTCTCGCGGACTGATAAATGGGAACCGTTCCGAACGGAACCTCGACGGCATCCATAATCCTCCTCCTTATGTAATCCAAATCTCCAGCTGTGGATAGATCCATGACAGCATCTGCTCCATACTTCTGTGCGACTATAGCCTTCTCAACCTCCTCATCAACGTTAACGTAATCGATCGAAGTTCCGACGTTGGCGTTGACCTTAGTTTTCATCAATCTGCCTATAGCCCTCGGCTTAAATCCGTCCTCCTTCCTAATGTTTCTCGGAACTACCACCTCACCCTTGGCGATGAGCTTGATAAGTAAATTCAACTCGACTCCTTCGTATTCCGCAACATCTTCAAGCCATTCGGGAGCTTTACCCTTCTTAGCCATCTCCATTAGAGTTTCCATCGAAGGGATTTTGCTAAAATTCAATAAATAGTTTGCCGATCTTAGCCCTAATTAACAGTATTTTTCATGATAATTTTTGGTTTGAATAACTTTGCAAAAATGTCAAATATCTAAAAGTGGTAACGTTGCATGAGCGGGGGTTGCCGAGTCAGGACAAAGGCGCGGGATTCAGGGTCCCGTCCCGTAGGGGTTCGTGGGTTCAAATCCCACCCCCCGCACTCATTTTTGAATTATTGAGGTAGAATCATCACCTCAGGGTTACGCTATGATCTCATGGAATATCTCATTAAAATCTCCGCTCTCATAGTTTTTTCATGCATAAGGTTTAATTGCAGACAGAATAAATAAATAATTATGTATGGAATAGGAATTCTCTCGAGATGGAACGCTACATGTGGAATTTCCATGCATGCCGAAATGATAGCTCACGAGTTCATCAAGATGGGTCATTACGTCAAGGTTTTCGCTCCTCACGTTGATTCAGCAAACAAGTGGTGGCATCACAAGATAATAAAGGACAACGAAGAGAATTTCGTTATAAGATGCTACGACGAACTCGATCCGCAAACGATGAACGGCGGAAGGATTGAAATGGAAAAGATTCTCTCGGAGAATTTCGACTTCTTCATAGTCGAATCCTATGCAAGCATTCCATACAGCGACGTCGAAAAGCTCGTTAAGAAGCTTAAGGAGAGAGGGACGAAGGTATTCGTAGTTATTCACGAAGGTTGCAGGGATCAAATCGGATATTCGGACATGAGTATATTCGATGCGATCGTTGTTTTCGATGAGAGGTTTATTAACGAGTTGCTTCCAGAATACAGGGACATAGCGCACGTAATTCCTTATCCCTGCCATCCCATTGTTAGAGGTAATAGAAAGTTCGCCGAGAACGGATTGGTTTTCTTCAGCTTCGGAAGGCAACCGGTCAGTGAATATCTGGACTTCATAAAGGCTTTGGACTGGCTATCCAAGAGGTTCGATCTGACATACAGAGTTGTGAGATCCGATGGGCTTCTACCTTTCAACAAGCCTTGGCTAAGGCAGGAGAGAAAGAGGCTCAGCAACGAAGAGGTCTTCGAATACCTGCATTCTTCCGATGTCCACCTGATTCCGAAGGGTCAAACGAAGAACGTGGTCGTTTCTTCAACACTCTGCCAGTGTTTGGGAGCGTTGATTCCCACGGTTGTTCCGAACACGAGGCATTTCGAAACCCTACCTGAATACGACGGAGTCAAGCCGGCTGTGGTTTACGATGACGTAGAGGATCTCAAGAACAAGCTTATCAGGATAATCGAAGATGAGGAGTTCAGAAAAAAGGTTGTCGAGTCAGCGGAGAGATTCGTCGAAGAAAATAGGAGTGACAAGATCGCAAAGAAGTTTATAAAGTTGTTTGAAAGTTCTCAGAGCTTGCTCTCTATTGCAGTTTCGTAACTCCTCTCTATCTCTTTTAAGAACTCCTCCTTACCGAATCCTCTCGCGTAAGCGAGCAGAGTCGCTCCTCCTGCTCCTACTCCCTCTTTAACGAATCCCTCAGCGTAAGCTCTTAGTCCGGGCTTTGCAGAATCGGACAATCCCGGATCGGCTATTATAACCGGACAAGGCGCTTGGCTTAACGCATCGCTGTCGT
The DNA here is from genome assembly GCA_015523335.1 of Archaeoglobaceae archaeon. Taxonomy (GTDB): domain Archaea; phylum Halobacteriota; class Archaeoglobi; order Archaeoglobales; family Archaeoglobaceae; genus WAKM01. The sequence continues at coordinate 14,513 of WAKM01000057.1, forward strand.
TTGCAACGTAAACCGTCGTAGCTATCGCTATATCCGCATCCTCGTCAATCCTCTTTATAAGATGCGACATGGCAACCATCTGAGTTCCTCCAGCCAATATCACCGGTTTTCCCGAGCCGACGGCGATTCCGCAAACACCTACCATAACCGGATCCCCGACCTTCGCTATCAACTCAAGAGGATCTTCATTCCCATTTACCCTCTCCAAAGCCTTTGCAACGACCCTCTCCTTTATCTCAACGGGATTGAACGGCATACTCGATGAAACCATCGATCTTATCCCTAAAGCCCTCAGAATTGCTAAAGCGGTGGTTGTTCCGGCTGGGATACTTTCTCCGATCATCAAAACATCCGCAAGCTTCGATATTTGCTTTCCAAACTCAACAGCGTTTTTAAAAGCTCTTTCAACATCCTCAATGTTCATAGCTGGCTTGACTTCGATGTTTTCCCCAACGGGAGCATCTATGCTAACGTAAGGTGTGTTCGGCTTAATCATCAGTCCGCTGTCGATTACGAAGAAAGGAACGCCTGTTAGCCTTAAGGCTGTGTATGTTATTATAGCTGGTGTCGGCTTACCATCTGGAGTGGCTGGAGGAAAGGGGATAACCTTGCACTCGCCGTAGTATAGAAGCTCAACATCCGCCGGAGGCGTAAACTTTATGAGATCAGGATTCGCTCCAGCCACGGTTATGCCGGGTATTTCGGCTGTTTTTGTATTTCCTATTGCAAAGAGGAAAACAACATCCCCTTTAAGCAGTTCAAAGAATCTACCGCCTTCACCCTTCAAACATCGCCAGTTCATAGCAGAAATGATAGCAAAACGTTTATTATATTTTTACATAGTTTTTTGTCGATGCTGATACTTAAAATCGGAGGAGCGGTCATAACGGATAAGAGCGTTGGGGCTGTGAACAAGGCAAAGTTCGAGGAGATCGAAAGGATAGCGGAGGATATAGCTGAAAACGTAAGCGATAAACTCATCCTTATACACGGCGTCGGCTCGTTCGGGCATCCGCACGTCGTGAAGTATAAGTTGCACGAGGTTAAGAACGTCGACGGGGTGGCTGTAACTCATCTATCGTGCGTAAGTCTAAACATGATCGTATGCGGATACATTCACCAATACGGTCTTAATCCAGTTCCCATTCATCCGCTCTCATCCTTCAAGATGGTCGATGGAAAGTTGGTATTCGATGCGGACTTAATCGAAGGTTTGCTCGATGAAGGTTTCGTTCCGGTGATACACGGAGATATGGTTTACAATCCGAACGAAAAGAAGTTCGAGATACTTTCGGGGGATAGGATAGTGGTTGAGCTTGCCAAAGTTTTCAAGCCGAAGAGGGTTGGGTTTGCAACGGATGTTGAGGGTGTGATTATCAACGGGAAAGTGTTAAATGAGCTCGACCGATCGGATATAGAAAATATTCTTAAGAATATCGGAACAGCAAAGGATAAGTCGGACGTTACCGGAGGCATGCTCGGAAAAATCAAATCGATACTTGAAATCGAAACGGACGTTTACATCTTTCACGCGAAGGATTTGGATAAGTTTTTGAAGGGCGAGAAAGTTGGAACGCTGATAAGGGGTTGATATCTTGAAGACCTCGAATCGAAAACTTGAGCACCTTAGGATATGCTTGGAGGAGGAGGTAGAATCGGAATACACGGGATTCGAGGACGTCATGCTAATACATAAGGCTTTACCAGAGATCGATTTCAACGAGATAGATACCGAAGTCGAATTCTTCGGCAAAAAGCTATCGGCTCCGCTTTTGATAGCTTCAATGACCGGCGGACATCCAGAAACTAAGGAGATAAACAAAAACCTTGCTATAGCGGTTGAAGAGATGGGCATAGGAATGGGGGTTGGTAGCCAAAGAGCGGCTATAGAGGATGAAAGCGTTGCCGACAGCTTTACGGTTGTTAGGGAGTTCGCACCGAAAGCGTTCATTTACGCAAACGTAGGATTACCACAAGTTCTCAAGTATGGCGTGGAGTTCGTTGAGAAGGCTGTTGAGATGATAGATGCTGATGCCGTCGCAATCCATCTGAACTTCCTGCAAGAGGTAATTCAGCCAGAAGGTGACCTGAACGCTAAGGGCGGGTTGGAAGTGATTGAAGAGGTCTGTTCGTCCATAAGAGTTCCGGTTATAGTCAAAGAAACCGGAGCCGGAATATCGAGGGAGATAGCGATGAAGCTAAAGCTTGCCGGCGTTGATGCGATAGACGTTGGAGGAAAAGGAGGAACGAGCTGGAGCGGGGTTGAGGTTTACAGAACCAACGGCGTTGCAAGGGATGTCGGTTTGGATTTCTGGGACTGGGGGATTCCTACAGCTTTCTGCGTTGCGGAATGCTATGACGTTCTTCCAGTCATAGCCACCGGAGGCTTAAGAAGCGGTCTCGATTTAGCCAAAGCCCTATCTTTGGGAGCTAAATTGGGAAGCTCCGCTCTTCCGTTTTTGAAGACCGTGGTTGAAGAAGGTGCCGAAGGTGTTAAGGTTCTGATCGAATACTACGTAAGAGGCTTGAAAACTGCAATGTTTTTAACCGGATGTAGAAGGGTACATGAACTTACGAGGACGACGATATTCGTAACCGGGATGTTTAAAGATTGGCTTGAGTTGAGGGGCTACGATTTAGCTAAGTTTTGCAGGAGCAGAGAGGTGGGATGATGGACATAAAGAATGAAGTAGCTAAGAGGGCTGAAATAATCAACAGATCCATAGAAGAGTTTCTGCCAATTAGAGAGCCGGAAGGATTGTATAAAGCTTGCAGACACCTCATAAGGGCTGGTGGCAAGAGGCTGAGACCAGTCTTAAGCTTGATATCAGCCGAAGCTCTCGGTAAAGACTGGAGAAATATTTTGCCAGCTGCGATAGCAATCGAAACGATTCACAACTTCACGCTCATTCACGACGACATAATGGATAGGGATGAGATGAGAAGGGGAGTTCCGACGGTTCACAAGCTCTTCGGTGAAGCCACCGCAATCTTAGCCGGAGACACACTTTTTGCTGAAGCGTTTAAGATCCTAACGAAATGTAACGTTAAGCCCGAGAATTTGGTTAAAGCCGTGGATATGCTTGCGGACGTTTGTATAAAGATTTGCGAAGGTCAATTTTTGGATATGAGCTTCGAGAGCAGAGATTTCGTTAGCGAAGAGGAATATATAGATATGGTTGAAAAGAAGACCGCAGTTCTTATAGCATGCTCTTGCTCGATGCCGGCGGTTTTGTTCGGGGAAAAGGAGGAAATAGTCGAAGCCCTCTGGAACTTCGGCTTGCTTAGCGGTATCGGTTTTCAGATTCACGACGACGTTTTGGATTTGATAGGGGGAGAAAAGATAGGAAAGGACTGGGGTAGCGATTTGGTTGAGGGGAAGAAGACGTTGGTGGTAATAAAAGCTATGGAGATGGGGGTTGAAATAGAGATATTCGGGAAGGGTAAGGCTACGAAGGAAGAGATCGCTAAAGCAGTTCAGAAGCTTAAGGATTGCGGAGCGATAGATTACGCATCTAAGAAGGCTAAGGAGTTCGTTGAGAAGGGAAAGGAACATCTCAAGATTCTGCCCGATTCCGAAGCGAAGAGGCTTTTGATTGCGATCGCGGATTATCTGGTTACGAGGGAATATTAGGCACAAAAATTTTAAACAATAAAGCAGGTTTTTCGTTAAGATGAAAGCTCGCAAGGTTACATATTCGCTTGCAAGCACGGCTTTATTTCTGCTCGGATTGGGAATTCTCACGACCTCATACGAGTTGGTTGCCGTCTCTATAATACCTCTGCTGTTTTTAGCCGTTCCTTATCACGTGTCCGCAAAGGTTGATTACGCAAAGTTGTCGGGCGGAAATCACATCGGTGAGGAGTTCGAAGCTGAAGTAAAGCTTGTTGCAACCGGATTCGGAATTTTAAAAGCCATGCACGAACTTCCGAATCACTTCGAGCTCGTGGAAGGTGCGAACGCCGTTGCAACTTTCGTTTTGGGGAGATCGGACGTTATTATAAGATACAAAGCAAGACCGATGAGGAGGGGAAAGTATAGGTTGGATAGGATCGTTCTCGAGATTGAGCATCCCTTCTTAGCTTGGGAGAGATATAAAGAGCTGAAAGTCGATTTGGAATTGGAAGTAAAGCAGAGGCTCAGAAGGATCACGAAGGTTGAGACGATTAGAGGAGTTGCGAGATCCCCGATGCCAGATATAGATATTTCGAGAATTGGAGTTCCGGGAACTGATTTCAGAGAGATAAGAGATTACGTTGCCGGAGATCCAATGAAGTTCGTGAATTGGAAGGCTACGGCAAGAAGAAACAAGCTCATGGTTAACCAGTATGAGGTTGAGGGGAAGAAGGCTGTATGGATTTTCGTGGATTCAAATACTTACATGACGTTCGGAAAGACGATAAGAAACTACTTGGAATGTGCGATTGAAATAGCCAACGCCTTAGCTTACTATTTCACTTCGAGGGGGCACAAGGTTGGGTTATACGTCATCGGGCACGGAATCTGCTTGTATCCAGATGTTGGCAAAAGGCAGTTTAAGAGGATAAGCGAGGAATTGATGAGGATCGAAGCCGGCGAGGAAAGCGTCGATCAGGCTTTCGAAAACTGCAAAAAGCTTTTGTCGATATACAAACCCCTTATTATTCTTATAACCCGTCCGGAGTATTCCAAGCCGACGAGATTCGTTTCCGAAGCTATCAAGGCTAAAATTCCGATTCAGATCATCGCTTTGAAGGGTGCGGTTGAGGGGGATGAGTTCGCTCTAACCCTATTTGAAATCCTGAGAAGATCATCGCTGAAAAGCTTGAGAAGGGCTAACATGATCGAATGGGATATAGACAAGCCGATAAGACAGCTTATGGTGAGGGTGGTCGGATGAAGGTCAAAATTTTGAACTTGATACTCGCTGAGATCGCCGTGTTTATAGTAGTGAGCATCGCAGGAGCATCCCCTCTATCTATATTCATTCCGATCAAATTTCTATACCTAATCGCGATCCTTCCTCCCGTCTTTTCATTGCTCGGAAGAAATCCCTTCGATTTCCCGCTGTTCGTAATCCTCATAGCAATCACATCCGTGAAAGTTCTGTCGAATTCGGAGTTATTCTACTCACTGCTCGATGCTCTATACTATTTGGGATTCAGAAGCTTTGCCGAGTATCTGAATTCGATATTCGTAGCATACAAGTCCAATCCGAACATTTCGGCACTTTCAGCCTTGGTGATTCTGTTCTCCGTATCTCAGATCTCTTGGACTATCGAAGACAAGTTCGAAGAGCTCAAGCTCGAAATTGGCTATCCATTGGCAATTTTGGGAATCGTTGCGCTTGTCATCTACCTCTTCTATCCTACGGTTTTATCCTTCCGAGCTTACGGATTTCCTCTGCTGTTCCTCGGCTTGATAGGCGTCGCTTTGATCGTCGTTGCGACATACCTGCTGGCTTCGACGTAACTGTTATATTTGTTGCGGTAGTTCCGTTTAGAAATGGATATCCTCAGCATAGTTAAGGAGGGTGAGAGGGAGAATATCGAATTTAAAGAGTATCTTACGACATACCATTTAAAAGAGAGCAGGTTTCAAGAGCTTGCCTGTCAGATGAATCATAGGATCATTATGGGAAGGGGAAAGGCTCTATACGTCATAGGGGTTTCAGATTCCGGCGAGCTTAAGGGAATTAGTGATTATAGGTTTAACGAAACCGTTCGAATTTTGAAAAAGCTTGCGAAAGAAATCGGAGCTGAAGTAAGATCCGTCGAGAAGTATAAAGTCGGTTCAGGCTACGTCGGCTTGGTTGAGATAGTTAAGAGTAAGGCGAAGGAGCACGTAATGATCGGAACTGCTGGGCATGTTGATCACGGCAAGTCTACGCTCGTTGGATGCCTTATCACGGGTAAGCCGGACGATGGAGACGGAGCTACGCGAATATACTTGGACGTTCTTAAGCACGAGATAGAGAGGGGGCTAAGTGCCGATTTAAGCTTCGCAGTGTTCGGCTTTAAGGATGGAAAGCCCATAAAGCTTAAGAACCCGTTGAGCAAGAACGAGAGGGCTTGGGTCGTTGAGAACTCAGATAAGCTGATTTCGTTCGTCGATACCGTGGGGCATGAACCGTGGCTCAGAACTACCATAAGGGGTTTGCTCGGGCAGAAGATCGATTACGGGCTTTTAGTCGTCGCCGCGAACGATGGAGTAATGAGGACTACGAAGGAACATTTGGGCATACTTCTGGCGATGGATCTTCCCGTTATAATCGTTGTCACGAAGATAGACATGGTTTCTGCGGAGAGGGTTGAAGAGGTGATCGGGCAAATCTCAAAGTTGCTTAAAACCGTTGGAAGAATTCCGTTCGTTGTTAAGGACATCGAGGACGTTAGGAAAGCTTCGAAACTGATAAACAGGGGTTTGGTCGTTCCGATTCTGAAAACATCGGCGATAACGCTCGAAGGTTTCGATCTGCTTGAGGAACTGTTATACAGATTGCCGAAGAGGGGAAGCAAGGGAAACGATTTTTTGATGTATATCGACCGCATCTACAAGATCACGGGAGTCGGAACGGTTGTGAGCGGTAGCGTAAAGTCTGGGGAGATCAGCGAGGGCGAAGAGGTTTACATCGGTCCCTTCCAAGACGGTAGCTTTAGACGTGTGAGGGTTCAGAGCATGGAGATGCACTATTACAGAGTTAGCAAAGCCGAAGCTGGAGATATCGTCGGAATAGCCTTAAAGGGAGTCAGATATGATGAGTTGCGGAGGGGCATGGTTCTGCTCAAGAAAGAGCCCCATGCAGTGTGGGAGTTCGAAGCCGACGTTTACGTCTTCAGCCATCCGACTCGAATCAAGAGGGGATACGAACCCGTTATCCACATAGAAACGATTTCGGAAGCTGTTGTGTTTGAAGATATGGATAGGGAATACATGAAAGCCGGAGACAGGGGGAGAGTCCGAATTCGATTCAAGTATCATCCGCAGTTCGTCTATGAGGGGCAGAAGTTCATATTCAGGGAGGGAAGGAGCAAGGGAATGGGAGAGATAGTAAGGATCTTCGTTTAACGAATATCGACAATGTTATATAATATCGTCTCAACATTAGTTCGATGGATGTAAGGGAGATTGTCCTCAGCGTTCTGATGATAATATCGGCGGTCATGCTCACATATCGATGGTTGTCCCTTGTCCATAATAACGTCGATTTTGTCGTGGTCTTCTTCGCATTCCTACTGACGTTCTCCCTCGGCGCTCTGCTTCTGAGCATGATGTTGAGGATGAGGAGAACTGTTGAGGAGCTTGAGAGCACCAAAAGGATGATCGCAGCCAATGCTGATGATCTGGAAAGGAGATTCGAGGAAAAGCTGTTCGTGTATATAAGGGAGTTGGAGGAGAGGTTGGATGAGATCCAGAGAAGAATGTATAGGTGATCTCAAGCTTACGATATCCCGAATCTACCTTCCAACCATAGCTCTAAGCACCTTCGTTTTGGGTTTCGTCGCAAGCTACTACGTCTGCTTCAATTTAGTCTATTCAGCCCTGTTTGGGCTAATACTGGCTGTAACCTTGCTGATTCTGGTTAAACCGAAGATAGAAAATCTTCTGATGAAATGATTTCCACTCGAAACACGTTCTCCATGTGTTTCATTGCATACTCGTAATCGTAATTGCTCAAAGCGGTTGTGCAGTCCTTGAGCACGGCAACTTCGTAACCTCTAAGCACTGCATCGCCGACAGTATGCAAAACGCAGATGTTCGTAACGACACCAGCAACGAACAGCCTCTTAACTCCGAGCTCCCTCAGCGTTAGGTCTAAGTCTGTTCCGAAGAATGCGGAATACCTCCTCTTCCTTACGCGGTAATCTTTGGGCTGAGGATTCAGTTCATCTATAATTTCCGCTCCCTCGCTTCCGGCTATGCAGTGTTTCGGCCAGATGTTGAATTCAGCATCATCCTCCCTATGCCAATCTTGGGTGAATATCACTGGAATGCCCTTCGATCTCGCATGCTCTACAACCTTTCTAAGGGGTTCGAATATCGATTTGACGTGCTTTCCTATAAACAGCGCTCCGTTTTCGTAGCAGAAGTCCTTCTGCATATCAACAACTACCAGAGCATCCATGACGGAACATCGATGCGGATGTATATATCTTTATCGAACACGTGTTCGTTCAAAGTATGCCGACCCCCTTGATCCTAACCTTATTACCGTCGAAGCTTACAACATCGCCCAAAAACGTGTTTATGACGTAAGCGTTGCTCTTCTGATGCAGAGTGACTTCAGAGGTTGTGTAGGATGTTTCACCGCTCGCAACCGCTGAGAACGGCATTATCTGATCTGCCAAATGCCTATCGAATACGGCATCGGACTTCAGCTCGCTCAGAATTTCGTAAGCGCATTCTTCTCCAACCTTCTCTGCCCTCTTACCCTTTTCTCCCAGCGAGCATCCTCCCTTGTAACCGCACCACAGGGTTATTCCACTTCCGATCGAAGCACCCTTGCGAATCTCTATGTCGATCTCAACTTTATAGCCTTCAAGCTCAAGTATCTTCTTTGCAGACCTTGCCTGCCTCTCCGCGACGTTTCTCGGCAGATTCTGGCAGTGACTTACACCCCTAACGACATCGCAATGACTTTCTTTAAACTCAACACCCCTAAGCTTCGAAGGATTTATTTTGACGACAACCTTGCCTCCGCCCTTCGGATAGTAACCTCTCGCAACGAGATTTATCTCCACATCTGCCCCAAGCTCGCGTAAAGCTTTGAACGTAACGTTTTTGACGTAATCCACCGGCGGAGACCATTTGACATCCGTTCCGCCTCTAATCTCCACTACGCTCTCCTTTTCGGAAGCTAAAAGCGGAAGGAGAATGGTTTGGAGTATAAGGGTAACGCTACCAGCAGTTCCGATATCTATCCTAAAATTACCACCCTTAAGACTTTTCGGCTTGAAAACTATTCTTGTAGAGCCTAACTTCAGTCCTTCGACCTCGGCTTCGGAGATAAGCTTCGCCGCTTCGATTCCTTTTAGGTGTTGCATTGCCAAGCCCGGCTTGGGTCTGTTCGCTCTGATATTGTAAACTTCAACCTCCTTTCCGGTTATGCAAGCTAAAGCTACTGCCGTTCTTAAAATCTGACCTCCTCCTTCGCCGTAGCTTCCATCTATCCTTATCATTGTTCGTTCTGATGATGAGCGGCTATTAACCTTTACCAAAAGTTTATTTACTTTGTAAGATTCATTTTATCCAATGGTGCTTGACATCATACCGAAATTCGACGGAAGAAGAATCAGAATCGTTTACGATCAGACTTATCCGGCAGTTAGCTTGGTTTTTTATCACATCCTGCCACAATTCAAATCCAAGAGGTTGGTCATCGGTGTCTATTCGGATACGATGTGCAGAAAACTGAAGGAACACTACAAGTTCATATCGAAGCACGCCCCGGAAATTGCGGATATTCTCGACAATGCTTACTTCATAAAGATCGGAAGGAGGGATACGATCCCCTTCGGAAGGCTCTACGATTTCATTCCCGAAAACATCGTGAAGAAAGAGTTCGAGAGGATAGAGCTCGCTGTGAGTAAGCTTAGAGAAGACGACCTCGTTCTGATCTTTGGATTCTACCTCATGTATGCGATCCATGGTAGATGGATACTGAAAAACCTTATGAGGATCGTGGACACGTTGCCGGAAAAAATCACGTTGGTTTCCATCAGTCCCTACGGCTTATACGACTACACGACAACGAGGATCATAGAAAGGATATTCGACGTCGTAATAAGGATTGTGAAGGAGGAGGAGCCGTTGGATTTCGGAGAGGATATTTACATCATAGGGGTTGAGGAGAGCATCACGAGGGAGATAAAGCCCGGTTTTGAGAGGTTTAAGATACTGCCCGACGGAAGACTTTCCAAGCTATAACTTGCACATAACCCTTCTCCCCTTTGCATCTATTCCGTAAATCTCCCTTCCCTCCTTAAGCGGTATTACGACCTCATCTTCAGCTTCATCTATCGATCTTATCCTTCTGACGTCCAATATCTCGAAGTCGAACACCTTAACGGCCAAAAATTCGACGCTGTCGACCTCTTCGCACTCCTTATTTCTCAGAACCGCCGGCATCAAATTGTAGCAATTCTCAAGCTCCTCTCCGTAAACTTCACCGTAAAAAAGCTCCTGCAAGATCTTGTTAAAAAACCACCAACCCTCCTCTACGAGTCTCTGCTTGGGATATCTTCCGAGAACGAATATTACGTTTTCGACGTTCTCCTTCTCGTGAATCCACCTGCAACCCTTGCAACTCCAAACATATTCGCCGTGAGATGACAAAACGAGTTCGCCTCCCAAATCGTAGAGAAGGCATGGGTAGAAGGGGCAGTAGCAGAATGTGCAGTCCTGTCTGGAGAAGTGGCACGGATAGTATTTGCATTCGTAGTTAGCTCCGTAAATTCCGTCCAAAGCCTTGAAGAGGTCTATAAGAGTCCTTTCCCTAAGCTCGTTCATATCGATCACCTTACGAGCATGGCAACCATATCTCCGACTTTAACCCCTATATCTTCAGCTATCGGCTCGCATTTCGCAGTTAGCAGGAAAGCTATCGGCTTGAATCTGCTTTCCGAAAGGCTCTCGTAGTTAGCCATTCCCTTTGCTATTATAACATCCGAACTCTCAAGCCTCTCAAGCGTTTCAGCTGGCAGTTCCTCCTCTATTATCCCAACAGCACCGAGCCCGTTCGTCAGTATCTCGTCAGCGATCTTATCGACTCCGGCTTTAATCGCATCCTCAAGCGTGGCATCGCTTATTATCGGTTTACCCCTTACCACCACAGTTAGCCTCTCGCATATCCCCTTTATTTCCTTCATGAACAGCGTATCTATCACTATTTCACCGCAGTTGTCTGTTAGATAAACGACTTTTCCTTTGCACAGATCTCTGATCTCATCCAGATGGTCTACGGCAAGTCCTTTGGCATACTGCTTCTTGAAGTATTCCATGAAATCGTCATCCGCAACTTTATGATCCATAACACCGTAATCAAATGTGTTCGCGATTATGGAGGCTATTGCGGAAGCTCTAAACCTGTCATCCTGCCTCTCAACGAAATCCTTAACAATTGGCAAAAACCTCATCGTAACTTCGTTAGCCTTCTCCTTAAGCTTTTTATACGGATCTTCCACTCTCAAAACCTCGTAAACCCTTCTGTGCATGTAAGTGGCTATGTGTGCGTTTATCTCCCTCTTAGGATATCTCTCGGCTAAAATCCTGAGGGCTTCACCAACGGCTTTAAATATCGTTTCATAATCATCAGTTACCATCTTGCACTCCATATACGCCCTATTTAATAAGCAAGCCGGGCATTTCGGCGATATTCTCATGCTCAAATTTTGATCAGACGTGTATTAAAGCTAACGGAATTCTCGAATAATCCTCCAACTCAACGACCCTTTCCCACAACTTGAAGCAAGAACAGTTCAATCCGTCGAACACCGATGCATCTTGGGTTAAGGAGTATTCCCTTATAGCCCTTGCAACATCCCTATCACATCTCCCGCAGTTGTGCGGACCCCTTGCTTTTCCATAAGCAACCGGATCGCATATCGCATCTATCTCTGCGTTTCTAAGGACTTCAACGGCGCTCCAGAGCCAAGGCGGACGATACAAGCCCTTGAACCACAGCTTTTCCACGTAAGTTCCCGATTGAACGTTCGTCGGATTTACGGATACTACATCGGCCAAACCCTTAACCGCTTTAATCGATCTAATAGCATCCCTTATGGCTTCCCCTTCCGACAGAAACGGAGGTTTGAGTAATATGTATGCCTTAACCTTAACGCAGTGGGATTTCAAGATCTTGGCGGATCTTTTGAAATCTTCGAAGCTGAAGCCCTTGTTTATGCAGTGCTCTCTTATGAAATCATCTGCGGTTTCAAGCCCTATACCAACTTCCGTTTCGAATTCAAGCGATGAAAGCTCTTCTGCAGTTTCCTCGTTTATAAATTCTGGACGACTCTCCACTATAAGCTTTCTAATCTTACCGGTTAAAGCATCGTAAACGAAGCTTCTGAACTCTTTCGGGATCTCCTTCGAATCGAAAAAGCTTCCCGACGTGAATATTTTAACGACATCCACGCCGCTCAATCTTTTTAAAGCGAAATTGAATTGATCGATCAGATCTTTCAGCGTTACGTCTTTAGATGTGTCCTTCTTGTATCCGCACATCAGGCATCGGTTCCAGTAGCAACCTCTCGAGCGGAGTATGATCGTCAGGCATCTGACTATATTTCCGTTCAACCTCTCCTTCTCAATCCAAACCGCAACGGGCTTCAATACCATCTCCCCTTAATTCTAAGCATTTTGCCCAAGTATAACCCGACCATCAATCCGGCTAAATGCGACATGTGCGCAACACCGGTCTGCATCGAGAAAGGAAGGAGAACCAAGTCATACAGAGCAAACAGGAGTATAGCCCACCTTATGTTTAGCGGAATGGGTATGGGGAGAAATATTACGACGTTCATGTATGGAGCAACCATGGCTAAAGCTCCCATAACACCGAATATAGCCGCTGAAGCTCCCAAAGCCGGAATGAACGGGTTGGTGTAGTATGCGTAAGCTATGTAGGCTAAGTTTCCGGCTATTCCGGATAGAAAGAAAACCTTCAGGTAGTTTTTCCCTCCGACTCTCCTCTCAAGTTCCGAGCCGAAGAATAGGAGGACGAACATGTTAACGAAGTAGTGCCAAAAGCCGGCATGGTCGAAGATTGCGGTGACGATCTGCCAAGGCATCTTAAGGATCAAAGCCGGAGTTAGGGCGAGGTAGTAGTCGACTATACTTCCGAACAACAGTTTTATGAAGAAAACGACCGTGCAGATTCCGATGATTACGTTGTTCCAGCCGTAAACTCCGATCTTACGAACTGATTTCCTCACAGATTTAACAGGAACTTCGATTGGCTTTGCAATGCTGTTCCCCTTCTTAACCTTAACCGGAACGTTCCAATATTCGTCCTTCTTTATTCCCGGACAGTTGTGCTTCTCCGGCAGTCTGTGCTCGGAACAAAACGTCCCGCCGCAGTATTTGCACTTATAAGGCAGATACTCCTCCTTCCCGCACACGTCGCATTTTGCCACTTTAAGAGATTCCGCTCGGATATATTTATAGATTTTCATCAAAAGGTTTATTATCGATTGATCGTGCTGGAGGGGGATGAGAAAGTTCACGATTGTGGTCAACGGAATGGAGTATAAAGTTGCCGTGAGGAGGGTTACGAGGACGCTATACAAGGTCAGATTAGGAGATAAGGTTACGGACGTTCTGGTTAGGGAGGACAAGGTAACCGTAGCTAAGCCGAAGGTTGAAGCTGAGAAGAAGCCAGAAGTTGTGGAAGGAGAGGCCGTAAAGGCGATGTTGCCGGGTGTCGTAACTAAGATACTCGTGAAGGAAGGTGACAGCGTTAAGGCAGGGGAGACTATAATGATCTTAGAGGCAATGAAGATGGAGAACGAAGTTAAGAGTCCGAAGGACGGCGTCGTAAAGCAGATACTCGTTAAGGAAGGAGATAGGGTTGAGGCTGGAGACATCTTAGCTGTGATGGATTAACTTAAATATCCCTCCAAAGACTGGATAATGTGCTGAAGTGCGACCTCTGCGGAAGGAGGGCTGTAATTTATCAGAGATTCGCGAGCAGGCATCTCTGTAAAAGACACTTCGTAGAGCACTTCGAGAGAAGGGTGAAGTATGCGATAAAGAAGTTTAATATGATAGAGAAGGGCGACAAGATAGCAATAGCGTTGAGCGGAGGAAAGGACAGCGTAACTCTGACTTACGTCCTTCACAAACTCTACGGGCACAGAAACGATTTGGAATTCGTTGCCATTACGATAGATGAGGGAATCGAAGGTTACCGTCCGCCCACCGTTAAGATTGCGAAAAAAATTACGAAGGAGCTCGGAATAGAGCATCATGTGGTTTCATTCAAGGATAATTTTGGAATGACGCTCGATGAGATGGTTAAAATTGGAGAAAAGAAGCCCTGCACGTATTGCGGAGTTTTTAGGAAATATTTGCTGAACAAGACTGCCAGAGAGTTGGGTTGCACAAAGCTTGCAACCGGACACAACTTAGATGATGAAGTTCAGACAATACTTCTAAACTTTCTGCAAGGAGACATCGCAAGGTTGGCAAGGCTTATACCACAAAGGGTTCAGAAGGGACTTGTGATGAGAATAAAACCCTTCAGAGAGGTTTACGAGAAGGAGGTCGTCGTTTATGGATTACTCCACGGCTTGCCGATGGATCTGAATGAGTGTCCATACAGTCATTTCCCAGTCAGAGATGTCGTCAGAGATTTTATTTACAACTTCGAGGAAAAGTATCCAGGAAGGAAATTCTCGATAATGCGAAGCTTCGAAGCCTTAATTCCTTGCCTAAAGCAGATGTTTCCTCAGATCGAGCTTAATGAGTGCGAGAGGTGCGGTGAGCCAACGCCGAAGAGGATATGCCAAGCCTGTGTTCTTCTTGAGGAGCTTAGAAGTAAGTTAGATAAAACTTCTTAAGAATCGCTCGATTGCAAGTTTCTTGATCTTGTATATCAGTCTCATCGGTCTGAAAACTGTTACGCCTTTGTAAACGAGTATAGCCCTGTTTTTAGCCAACATAATCATAGCGATCGGCTTATCGATGCTCGATCTAATTCGGTATCTTGCAAGCCTTTCTCCCTTCAGAAATCTTTTAATGTTTTCAGCAACGTGTTTAGCCTGCATCTCGGCTTCTAAAGCCGTTTTAGTTGCAATTTTTTCATCGATCTTAACGAAGGCACAGTCTCCTATTGCGAATGCCCTTCCAGCCCTCAGAAATTCATCGACCTTGATCCAGCCTTTTTCCTTCGGAATGTCGAGGTATTCAACAAACTTTGAAGGTTTTAAACCCGCACACCAAATGACCATGTCTCCGAAAATCTTTCCTCTGTTCGTAACCACTCCATCCTTCTCAACCTTAAACACTGCACTGGATGTCCTTACGTCGATCCCCTCTTTTTTCATGATATTATATACAAAATTTGAAACTTTTGGACTAAAAGTGGGGAGTATCCTATCCATGCACTCAACCAAGCGAACGTTGAAACCCATCTCCGCAAGCTCAAGGGCAACCTCGACTCCCGTAATTCCGGATCCGACGACTATAACATCTTCAGCCTTATTCAAGGCTTTCTTGGTTTTTAAAGTTGCTTCGAGCGTATTTACGTTGTGCGTTCTTTCGGCACCTTCTATTCCGTAATAGTTGGTTTCGGCACCCACCGCCAGAACTACTAAATCATATTCTACCTGCTTTCCCTTTTCCGTTATTACTAACCCGTTCTCTATACATTTTGCCCGATCTCTCACGAATTCCACTCCCGTCTTGCAACAGAATTCCCCTATGTCCGCGCACAAAGAGTCCTCATCCACCTTACCGCTCAAAAGCTCGGGCAACAGCGCTTGGCAGACCATAACCGGCTTAGGCTCGATCAACGTGATTTCCACTGGTAACTTGTATGCGTGCCTTACGAATTCCATTCCCGCCATTCCGCCGCCTATCACCGCTACGTTCATGCCAGCACCTTATTGCTTATTTATCAAAATTTATGTTTGATAGGCAAAGTGTATGGATATTTAAGCTTATCGTAAGCTACTTCTACGTTCGTTGATAATCGAACTTGATGAGGGTGCAGATAATGGGTGCCGGAGCTTTGGGATGCCTATTCGGATACTTTATCAAGAAAGCTGGTTATGATGTGATTTTTGTGGCGAGAGGGGAGCAATTCAAAGCTTTAAAGCGCGGTTTGAGGATTTCCGGAATTATCGAAGATGAAGTTGAAGTTAAAGCTAGCGATAAGCCCGAGGATGCCGACGTTACCTTCGTAACCGTAAAGGCATACGATACGGAAGCAGTTGCTAAGAAACTCGCGAATGTGAACTGCGGAATAGTTTGCAGTCTTCAAAACGGGATAGGAAATGAGGAGACATTAGCGATGTATTTGGATAGGGTTTTGGGCGGTGTCACGACTTATGCCTCGAATTTAGTCGAATACGGGCATATAGAGTTCGCCGGCGAAGGAAAAACGTTTATAGGAGATCTAAGCGGTAAAATCACCGAGGACGTTTTGATGGTGGTCGAATTGCTTAAAAACTCGAAGATAAACGCTGAAGCTGTGACCG
The DNA here is from genome assembly GCA_015523335.1 of Archaeoglobaceae archaeon. Classification (GTDB taxonomy): domain Archaea; phylum Halobacteriota; class Archaeoglobi; order Archaeoglobales; family Archaeoglobaceae; genus WAKM01. The sequence continues at coordinate 30,695 of WAKM01000057.1, forward strand.
ACATAAGGAAGAGGATATGGCTTAAAGCTGTCGTAAATTCCGCGATAAACCCGATTACCGCAGTGTGCAGGGTTAGAAACGGAAAGATAGTGGAAATTCCGGAATTCTGGAATGTTGCTAAGAGAATTGCGAGCGAAGGGGAGGAGATGATGCGAATGATGGGCTTCGACGTTGAGAACGTTGCCGAAATCGTAAGGGATGTGGCGGAGAGAACGAGAAACAACAGATCTTCGATGCTTCAGGATATAGAGAGGGGAAGGAGAACTGAGATAGATTTTATAAACGGAGCGATAGTTAAGACTGCGGAAGAGCTTGGAATAGATGTCCCATTCAACAGATTGATGTATTGGCTCGTTAAGGGAGTTGAGAGGCTTGAACTGGGTTGAAGTGCTGTTGGTTTCAACCATGCCCTTTTCGGAGCTCAGGGGTGGAATTCCGCTCGGAATATATCTGGGACTACCGCCTATAGAGGCTTTTCTGCTCGCAGTTATCGGAAATCTTCTGCCAATCCCGTTTCTGCTGTTATTTCTCGAAAGGGTGGAAAAGATCGCTTTAAGCAGGAAGAAGTTGGCGAGATTATACGTTAAGGCCGTTGAGAGGGTGGAGAAGAGGAAGGATGTAATCGAAAGATACGGCTATCTCGGCTTGCTGATGTTCGTAGCCATTCCACTGCCGATGACCGGTGCTTGGTCAGGAACGCTTTTAGCCTTTCTCCTCCGCCTGAATAAGGCTAAATCCTTCATTTTCATAGCCATGGGCGTTTTATTGGCCGGAATCTTAGTCCTTTCCGCAAGTTTGGGTCTTTTCAAATTTATGAGTATAGGTTAAAACATGAGGGAAGCCAAGCTATATCGAAGGATTAAAGATGGCATAATCTGTCAGCTGTGCTGGAGGTTTTGCAAAATCGAGGAAGGAGAAACCGGATTCTGCAGAACCCGAATAAATCGGAACGGAAAGCTTTACACCTTAACTTACGGGAATCTAAGCGCTGTTGAGAGCAGGCCGATGGAGATAAAGCCGTTCTTCCACTTCAAACCGGGCAAAACCACTTTAACGTTCTCGACGTATTCATGTAACTTGGACTGCCCGTGGTGTCAGAACTGGCACATCTCGAAGGTAGAACCGCCCAAGGTCTTCAGCTACGTGAGTCCGGAGGAGTTGGTTGAAAAAGCCCTGCTTTTTGGAGATATAGGACTTTGCGCAAGCTTCAACGAGCCGACATTGTTGTTCGAATACCTCTTAGATGCCTTCAAGCTCGCAAAGTCGAAAGGACTTGTGAACACCATGGTTTCGAACGGCTTCATGAACCTGATGGCTTTAAAGATGCTGAGAGATGCCGGACTGGATGCGATGAACATCGACATCAAGGGCGATGATGGTGTTTACAAGCGCTACTGCGGTGGAAAGGCTAAATTCGTCTGGAAGATAGCTAAGAAGGCTGTTGAGCTGGGGATTCACGTTGAGATGGTAAATCTGATAGTAACTGACATTAACGACACCGAGGATGTCATCGCCGAGGTAATTCAGAACCATCTCAGGCATGTCGGAAGTAGTGTTCCTCTTCACTTTACGAGATACTTTCCGGCGTATCTATTCAAGAACCCTCCGACACCAATTTCCAAGCTTGAGAAAGCTATAGAGATGGCTAAGAAGGAAGGAGTGGAGTTCGTTTACATCGGAAACGTTCCCGGGCATAAGTATGAGAACACGTTTTGCCCGAACTGCGGTGAGTTGCTGATAAAGAGATACTCCTACAGAGTTATCGAAAATAAAATTAGGGATGGAAAATGTCCGAGTTGCGGATATGAAATATATGGGGTTTGGGATTAAAAAATCTAAGCCAATTGCTTCTTTACAGCCGTCGGAGTTATCTTCTTAAGTTCGCCCCTTCTTATCAGATCCTTTAGGATCTCAACGAGCTTATACTTCTGTACCTTACCCCTTCCGCTAACGGGAAGGGAATCGGTAACGTAAACGTATCTCGGAACTTTCGCACTTGCTATTTTACCGTAGCAGAAGTCAACTATCTCCTGCGGATCCAGTTCAACGCCGTCCTTCGGTATTACGGCACATGCCACTACTTCTCCGAGATCTTCATCCGGAACTCCAACAACTGCAACCTCGTGAACCTTGTCGAACTGTCTGATGAAGCTTTCTATTTCTATCGGATAAACGTTGTATCCTCCGACGATCACGAGCTCCTTCTTTCTACCCTTGAACGTTATGTATCCCCTTTCATCCATAACTCCGAGATCTCCCGTGTATAGCCATCCGTTCTTTATCGTTTTTGCTGTGAGTTCCGGAGCCTTGTAGTAACCCTTCATCACGTTGTATCCCCTACATATTATCTCCCCAACCTTTCCGGGCGGTAGTTCCCTTCCGTTGTCGTCGACTATCTTCACCTCTATATCCGGCAAGGGTTTACCTACCGTTTTAACCCTGTCCTCTATGCTGTCTTCAAGACTCGTCATAGTAATTCCCGGCGAAGCTTCTGTTAATCCGTAGGTAATACATAGATTTGCGCCCATCTCCTCCATCACAGCCCTCATCAGATCTTCAGGACACGGTGCTCCAGCCATTATTCCCGTTCTGAGGGTTGAAGTATCGTAGCGACTCTTCCTGTATAGCTTGATCTCCCTGTTGAACATCGTCGGCGTTCCGTGTATCATCGTGCAACCGTATCTCTCTATCGTTTCGAGGGCATCCTTCTCGTTAAACACGAGAAGCGGTGCTATAGCACCTCCGAAACATGCCATCAGAGTTATCGACATAACGCATCCGAAGCAGTGGCTGAAGGGAACCGGAACTACCAACTTATCTTCGCTTGTAACCCTCATGTTTTCGCCTTGGTCGTATGCGTTCTTTATTATCTGATACTGGGACAGCATAACACCCTTCGGGACTCCAGTAGTTCCGGAAGTATACAGTATTAAGCAGACGTCATCCGGATTAACGCTCCTTACGTATTCCAGATATTCTCCATCTTTCCTCCAACCTTTGCCCATCTCAAGAATTTCTTCGAACTCCAATCCGCCTATCCTTTCCGAGTCTCCCACGGATATTACCGTTTCGAGCTTCGGTAGTTCGCTTTTGATCTTCTTAAGTATAGATATGAAATCCCACTTTCCGAACGAGCGATAAGTTACAACGATTCTCGAATCGGAGTGTCCTATTATGTGCTTGGCTTCTATCTCCTTATACCAGTGGTCGACGGGGACTATTACCGCACCGATCATCGGAACTGCCCACCAAGTTACAACCCACTCCGGCGTGTTCTGCATCCACAGACTTACCTTGTCACCTCTTCTTATTCCAAGTTTGAACAGGGCGTATGCCAATCTGTTAGCCATATCGAAAAGCTCCTTATAGCTGATTTCCCTACCGTTGAAGAGTATTGCTGGATTGTCGGGGTGTTCCGAGGTTATTCTGTTTAACAAATCCCAAAACGTCTCGAACTTCCTATACGGCATAACCATCACCTCAACTCGGGAAAGTCCTTGTAGAAGTATTCGTGCTCCCCAATCTCTCCTCTCTTCTTCCTTTCTTCTTCCATCATTCTAAGCTCCTTTCTCTTTATCTTTCCGCTAATCGTCTTCGGAAGGGAATCTACGAACTCGATTATTCTTGGAATCTTAAACTTCGCTAAGACGGATTTACAGTGTCTGAAAATATCCAATGCGAGCTCTCTGGACGGTTTGTATTCGGGCTTTAAAACTACGAACGCCTTTACCACCTGCCACCTTATCGGATCCGGACTACCCACAACGGCAACCTCGGCAACTGCCGGATGTTCGAGTAGGACGCTTTCAACTTCAAACGGTCCAACTCTGTAGTCTGAAGTTTTTATGACATCATCAGCCCTCGCCACGAACCACCAGTATCCGTCCTCATCGAAGTATGCCTTGTCTCCCGTCAAGTAGTAATCGTCAACGAATGCGTCTTCTCTCGCGTTTCCGAAGTATCCCTTGAACAGACCTATCGGTCTCCATCTACTCAACCTTACGGCTATGTGCCCAACGACCTTCGGTTCCTTAATTTCGTTCATGTTATCGTCGAGCAGAACGATGTCATACATGAACGTCGGCATTCCAAACGACCCCAGCTTTATTTTCTCCTTGAACCACGGCGGATTTCCGATCATCGCTGTGCTTTCGGTTTGCCCGTAGAAGTCTCTTATAACCACACCCGTCCACTCCTTCCACTTCGTTATTATTTCTGGATTCAGCGGTTCACCGGCACTCACAGCTTCTCTTAGATTCTCGAACCTCAGATCCTTTACATCCACGAGCATGAACATTCGCCAAGCCGTCGGTGGGGCGCAGAAGGTATTAACGCCGTAACCGTCCACGGCTTCGAGATACCTCTTTGGATCGAACCTTCCGAAGTGTATTCCCAGCACCGTAGCTCCGACTATGAAAGGAGCGAAGAAGGAGCTCCACGCGAACTTCGCCCAGCCAGCAGCACTTAAGTTGTTGTGGATATCGTCGGGTTTTACGTTGATCAAGCTCGCGGTTGAGAGATGTCCGACCGGATACGACGTTGCGGTGTGTAGCACTCCTTTTGGCAACCCCGTCGTTCCGGATGTGAAGAAGCAGAATATCGGATCGTCCGAGTTTGTTTTTGCTCCATCGCAATTCTTTGCCTCTATCGAGTCTACGGGCTCCCAGCCGTTTCTGTCTCCAACTATTATCTTCACCTTAGGCTCAACTTTTGCCATCTCCAAAGCGTTGTCTATTATTTTCGCCGATTCCTCGTCAGCCACAACTACGGACGGTTTCGCGACTTCAAATCTGTATTTGAGATCGAGCTCCCTAAGAACGTTTGCGTTCGGCACTCCGATGAATCCTCCCTTAACAGCCACGTAATGGCAGAACCACACTTCCGGAATTAGAGGCAACATGAAGTGGAAGAATTCACCCTTCTCAACCCCCGAATCTCTAAGAAATCTTACGATACCGTTGGAAATTCTTGCAAATTTTTCGTATGTGAATTCCTTCTCTTCACCGCTCTCTAAGTCGATCCACTTTAACGCGACCTTACTTCCGTTTTCCTTCACGTGTATTCCTTCAAAAACTTCGTCCGCCCAGTTAAACGTCCCAAATTTGATTTTGTTCAGTTTTTCGAAGAACTCCCTCAGCCTACCTTCCTTCTCGTTATCATCAAGCTTTGAGATCTCTATGAACTCCTCGAACACCTCTTTCAATAAACCACCCCCGATGGCATCCATCATTATTAAATGTTCATATATGTTACGATAGATGCCTAACTTCACCATCTTGAATATCCACAAAAGATTCGTTTAAGGAAAAAGCGAATTTAAACACTTGAAACGAGTTGGGGGATTCAGATGTTAACCGCCACCGTGACGGTATTTTAATGAAAGTAAATTTGCGAAATCCCTCCGATTTAGCGAAATTTTTATATAGTCTTCCACTAACCAAATGTTAGTAACTTTCCAATGATAATCAAAGGTGATCGTATGAACATCGACACGATCTTGGAAGTGCTGGGAAACGAGAGCAGAAGGAGGATACTGTCGCTGTTAGCTAAGAAACCCTGCTACGTTAGTGAAATCTCATACTCTCTAAAGATGGCACCGAAAGCCGTGCTTGAGCATTTAGAAAAACTTGAAAGGGCTGGACTCATCAAAAGCTTCGAGGAGGGTAGGAGAAGATACTACTATATCGACAAGAACGTCAGACTTGAAATTTCGATTACACCGCACAGATTCTACGCTGACGTAACGACGGAAAACGGAGTAGAATTCGATACAGCCTTTGAGAAAATCTTAGAGATCGTTAAGAGCTTCGATTTCAGAGTTAGTAGTCTTTCGGACGTAAGCAGGATGCTCAGCAGAATTGAGGAGTTACAGAGAACATTTTCGAGACTTCAGAGTGCCATCAATTCCAAGATTAATGAACTGTTCGAAACCATTATCGACGAGATCGAAAGGGTATCCGATGACAGCTTTGAGAGGTTGATCTTGCTCGGACTTGCTAAGGGACTAAATAAGGTTCCGCAACTCGTCGACGAGCTCGGATTACCTTACGTTGAAGTGGAGAGAACGCTTGAGAAGTTGGAGAAGAGGGGATTGGTTGAGAAGGTCGTTGTTGAGGGTGAGGTTATCTGGAGGATTAGGTAGCTATATATATCATGTGCGTTATTATGATAATTGTGGTGAGGTGATGGGTTATGGCCAACAAAAAGGATAGGAAGGAAGCTGTATTGAGGGTCGCTGAAGCTTACTACAGGGATGTGGGAAGAAGCATCGCGAGGGTAGATCCAGAAGTGATGGAGGAGCTCGGACTAAAGAGCGGAGACATCATAGAAATAATAGGTAAGAACTCGGTTCCGGCTATCGTTTGGCCCGGTTATCCCGAAGACAGGGGGAAGAGGATAATCAGGATAGACGGAAGTCTTAGGAGCAACGCAGGAGTCGGAATAGACGACAAAGTAAGGATCAGGAAGGTCGAAGCCAAGCCAGCTGAGAAGCTCGTTATCGCTCCAACGGAGCCAATAAGATTCATGGGCGGCGAAACCTACCTGCTAAGACTTCTCGAAGGTCGTCCCGTAAAGAGAGGCCAGAAGATCAGAGTTGAGGTGTTCGGGCACGTCCTAACGTTCGTGATTGTATCCACCAAGCCCACGGGTGTTGTAATCGTGAACAGAGATACGGTAATCGATCTCAAAGAGAAACCGGTTGAGGAAGTCAAGAGAAACGTTCCGAACGTCACCTACGAAGACATCGGCGGTTTAAAGAGAGAACTGAGGCTCGTCAGAGAGATGATCGAGCTTCCGTTGAAGCATCCAGAGTTGTTCCAGAGACTCGGCATAGATCCGCCCAAAGGCGTTCTTCTTTACGGCCCACCGGGAACCGGTAAGACTCTGATTGCTAAAGCCGTTGCGAATGAAGTCGACGCCCACTTCATAAGCATAAGCGGTCCGGAGATAATGAGCAAATACTACGGAGAATCAGAGCAAAGGTTGAGGGAGATATTCGAAGAAGCTAAGGAGAACGCTCCTTCGATAATATTCATAGACGAGATAGATTCAATCGCTCCGAAGAGAGAAGAGGTAACTGGAGAAGTCGAGAGGAGGGTTGTTGCTCAGCTACTCGCGTTGATGGACGGACTGGAGGCGAGAGGGGATGTAATCGTCATCGGTGCGACGAACAGACCCGATGCTATCGATCCCGCTCTGAGAAGACCGGGAAGATTCGATAGAGAAATTGAGATAGGAGTTCCGGACAGAGAAGGCAGAAGGGAGATCTTGGAGATCCACACGAGGAACATGCCTCTTGCTGACGATGTCGACTTGGATCAGCTTGCGGATCTTACAGTCGGTTTCGTCGGAGCGGATTTAGCCGCTCTGTGCAAGGAGGCGGCGATGCACGCTTTGAGGAGAGTTTTACCCGAAATCGATTTGGAAGCTGAGGAGATTCCGGAGGAGGTTCTTGAAAATCTGAAGGTCACGATGGAGGACTTCCTCGAGGCGTTGAAGAACATAGAGCCCTCGGCGATGAGGGAGGTGCTCGTTGAAGTTCCGAAGGTTACATGGGACGACGTCGGAGGCTTGGAGCATGCAAAGCAAGAACTTAGGGAGGCTGTAGAGTGGCCTCTCAAATATCCGGAGTTGTTCAGAACTTTGAACATCAAACCGCCGAAGGGTATTCTGCTATACGGACCACCGGGCACGGGTAAAACTCTGTTAGCTAAGGCTGTAGCTAATGAAGCGAACGCCAACTTCATAAGCGTTAAGGGACCGGAGCTATTAAGCAAATGGGTCGGTGAGAGCGAAAAGCACGTCAGAGAGATGTTCAGAAAAGCGAGACAGGTTGCACCGTGTATAATATTCTTCGACGAGATAGACGCCTTAGCACCGAGAAGGGGCATGGGTGCGGATTCGCATGTGACGGAGAGGGTTGTAAGCCAACTACTGACGGAGTTGGACGGCTTGGAGGAGCTTAAAGATGTCGTAGTAATCGCGGCTACCAACAGACCGGATATAATTGATCCGGCTTTGCTCAGACCGGGCAGAATCGAGAGGCACATCTACATACCGCCACCGGACAAGGAAGGCAGAAAGGAGATATTCAAGATCCATCTGAGGGGCAAGCCGTTGGGATACGATGTCGAAGATGTCGAGAAGGCCATCGAAGAGTTGAAGAAGGAGTTGAAGGATGAGAAGAAGCTCAATGCGTTGGAGAAGGTCAAGCTGGAAGAATTCGACATCGAAAAGGTGCCGGAAGAGATAAGAAAAGAGCTTGAGGAAAAGCTTAAGGATGTATTCACAACGTGGCTCGCGGAAAGAACTGAGAACTACACCGGAGCGGACATCGAAGCCGTATGCAGAGAGGCTGGAATGCTCGCGATAAGAGAAGCTATAAAGCCGGGAATGAGCAAAGAGGAGGTAAAGGAGATAGCGAAGAAGATCAGAATAACTAAGGAACACTTCAAGAAGGCATTGGAGAAGGTCAAGCCGAGCTTGACGAAGGACGATCTCAAGAAATACGAAGAGATCGTCGAAAGCTTCCACAGGATGTATGCTTAATTTAACTTTTTGTTGTGCTGAACGGGGGTGATAAGAATGGTTTGGTGGAGAAGGAGGAAGGAGAGAGATTGGGACGACATATTTGAGGAGTTCTTCGGAAGGGAGTTCGAGATATTCGACGAGATATTCGAAAGGATGATGAGGGATCTCGACGAGTTCTTCAGAGCGGCATCGAGCGGAGAGGTAAGACCCTTCGTTAAGGGGTTCTCGATAAGGATTGGGCCCGATGGTAAGCCTGAAATAAAGGAGTTCGGAACGAAGCCGACGGTCGGTGAGGGCATCGAGGAGAGGAAACCGTTAATCGATGTAATCGAAACTGACGACGAAGTTCAGGTGATAGCTGAGATGCCGGGTGTCAAGAAGGAGGACATAGATCTAAACGCTACCGAGAAGACTCTCGAAATCAAAGCTGAGGGAGAGAACAGGAGATACCACGAAATCGTCGAGTTACCTTGCGAGGTTGTTCCGGAATCTGCCAAAGCAAGATACAACAACGGAGTTCTTGAGGTAGTCTTCAAGAAGAAGTATCCGGAAAAGAAGGGCAAAAAGATAAAGGTCGAGTGATCAGCGGGGCGCTGAAAACATCAGTATGAACAGCAGTCCCAAGAACATCAAGAACATGAATATCGTAAAATTTCTCTGTCTTTTTCTTTCCTTATCCCAAGCCTTTTTGCATTCTTCACTGCAAAAAGTCTGATCGGGCTCGATAGCCTTTCCGCAAACGATACAGTGTCTGTGTGGAACGATACCGGGCATAAGCGAAGTATGAGCAACGCAAATTTAAGCTTTCTTATTTGATCAAAAATATTTAAAAATTATTTGGCAAACTTCTGCAAAATAGCATCGATCTGTTGCCAAACTTCATCGATGCTCTTGGTTCCATCCACCCTGTATAGTATTCCCTTCTTTTCGTAGTATTCAATCAGCGGAGCCGTATTCTCCATGTAAACCTTGAACCTCTGCCTTACCGTCTCTTCTTTGTCATCGTCTCTCTGATAAAGCTCGCCTCCGCACTTGTCGCACTTGTTCGGCTCCTTCGGAGGAGCGTAGATTAGGTGGTAAACGGCTCCGCAGTTTCTGCAAGTTCTTCTGTTTACGATCCTCTTCACGACCTCCTCTTCCGGAACGTCGATGTAAATTACAGCATCCAAGCTTTTACCCAACTCCTTGAGCATCTCATCGAGCGCTTCAGCCTGCTTTATCGTTCTCGGAAAACCGTCCAAAAGGAATCCCTTCTCACAGTCCGGCTGTTGCAACCTTTCCTTAACGATTCCGATTACGATCTCATCCGGCACGAGTTCTCCTCTGTCCATATACTCCTTGGCTTTCTTTCCGAGTTCAGTTCCTTTCGCAACTGCCTCTCTCAAAATGTCTCCGGTTGCGATGTGCGGAATACCGTATTTTTCAACTATCCTCTTCGCCTGCGTTCCCTTACCCGCTCCGGGAGGACCCAATAAAATTATGTTCATGTATCCGAAATTATCTAAAAAAGTTTTAAATCTTTTGATTTTAATCTCCAAAAATGGAAAGGAATCCGGCTTTTTACATCGAAATCGAAAGGATTAAAGCCAATCTTACGGATTGCGTTATGCCAGTTCACCCTTTCAGAGAAATAGCCAAATTTAGATCGCTCGTTCTCGAAAATCCTAAGCATGCTAAGAGATTTGCCGAATCCGAAATAGAGAAGAGCGAGGACTACGTCAAGCTGGCGGAAATGGGGTTAGATGTGATCGTAGCACCGTCCATCCTAAGCAGAGTCTTGGCTTTCGAAATTGCACCCGATCTGATAGTTTACGTTTGCAGGTCGAAGAAAAGGAAGGTCATCGAAAGGAAGCTTGAGAGGATTATGTCATTCGAATTTAAGGCGATAAGGGAGAGATCGATCAAGGATAGGCTTAGGATAAGCAAGATCGAGGGGGAAATTCTGGGCTATCCAGAGTGTTGCGTATCAAAGTTTGTAGAGTTCAAGAAAAACAGCATCTTAGGAAAATCTAGCCCTCCCGAAACCGTCACGATTTTGGAGTGTTTGGAATCCGGCATCTTCAACGACACTCTAAGCTACTTCTCCAACCCTCCGAAAGAGTTGCCTCAGGAATACTTCGCATTTTTCACGTCCAACTTCTATCCGTGCACCGTAGACTGTTCGAAGGCTATTTCCATCGGTATGAAAACTTACGAACGATTGGATTTCGGAAAGAAAAAAATTTATCGACGTAAGCTCATTCTGAACGTTCTGAACTTGCTCGTTTCGGCTTACAACACCTACAAGTTCGTTAAAGAGAGAGGAACCAAGACGGAGTTCGGTGAAGCTATAAAGGATTTCTTCGACAAATTTTCCGCCGATGATTTGAGCAGACTGGAAAATATTTCGAGATTGATCGCATTAGATCAGCTTGATTTCGAAAACAGATATCTAATGCATTTTGACTAATATCATGTAGTAGAAGGGTCTTATCTCGTATCTTCCCAAAACCTGTCCTTTCACCACTCCGATCTCCCTTTCGGAAGTTACGACGTATTCGAAGCTTCTGAAGTTTCCGTGACTCATAAACGGAATCGGATAGTGCCTAAGATACCACGGAAGAGGCCAGTAGTCGTTCGTCGGCTCGTAAACGACTACGGAATGGTTGTGCTTGTAGAGGTAGATTATCTCCTTCGCCAGCTTAACCGCCGAAGGCTGAACTTGGATGTATATAAGGGGCTGATTGACGGCATCGTTGTAGTCGACGTATGTGACGTAGAACGATGTGTAGAGGGTCGCAATCATGAGTCCAGCCAATATTACTCTGAACACCCTAAAGTTTCGAAACACTATTTTCCTGTCGAGCTCTTCAATGTAGAGACTGCCGAACAACGCCATCGGAGTTACGATGTGAACTAAAAGCCAAGGAACCTTATGAGAAAGAACGTGATAGGCTATTAAAGTCATCACCATCCAATACAGCGCAAACAGTTCGAACTTGCTCAGTTTCTTCGCCTTAAAGCGTTCGATAAATTCTGGAATGGAAATCAACGCCAAAATTAAGGGCATGAATCCATACAACAACAGCAGAACAGAGTAATAATATATCGGTTTCCAGTGATCCCTCATTTCGTGCATCTTTAGCCAGTATTCAACCGCTCCGACGGTTGCTCTCTCCAAGCCAGCCCAGTCCGTGAATCCAGCTGAGTATAGAGGTATGAATACGGACAAAAATATCGCCAAAGATATTACGAACATTCTAACCTTTTTAGCATCCCAGCTGAGAAGCTTGGACTTCAGATAGCCAAATCCTTGAGAATAAAGCCCGTGCAAAAGCAGAAAGCTGACGAAGATGAAGAGGTATATGTATGCGTTTTCCTTCGCGCACACCATTATGCTGAAGAATAAAACGGCTAAATACACGAATCTCTCTTTATTGCTTTCCAAATATCTGAAGTAGCAGTAAACGACGGCTAAGAACGAGCCGACTAATATCATGTCGTTTCTGAGGTATCTCGAATAGTAAAGAATCGAAGGAGAGAAGAGCATTAGGAACGTGAAAACGTAAGCTCCCTTTCCTATCCATCTCCTAAACTTAAAAGCAACGACAACAGCGATAAGGCTGAATATAACGGGGGTTAACCTCGCGACGAATTCCGAATCGCCGAAAAGCCAAAACAGTCCGGCGGTGGCGAAGTATAGGAATGGCCCATGAAAGGCGGGATCGTATCTATATGCGTGATCCTTAAGCAAAACGTAGCTCAGGTATGCATGGATGCTCTCATCGTGATCCATAGGTCTCGCGGTCAGCATGAAAAGTCTTGTTGCAATGGCTACGGCTAAGATCATCATCAACGCATACCTATCCCTGAATCGCATCGAAATTTCGTGAGTGTTTTTGATTTATGATTCTTTTGCAACGCAAAAATTAATGGATCCGCAGTCTAATATGAGATGCCGATGAAGATACCCTTGCCCACTGAAAAAATGATGAGATCGGAGCGCAGAGGCTAAAACACATCCTCAAGTGCTAAAACAACCCTCCACTGTTCGTCGATTCTCCTTTCGATTTCTGCGATGTCTTCATCGCTGAGATGCCTGAACCTCCTCTGCTTTTTCAAGTATTCAGTCAAAGGTGCTCTCTTCGATTTATCCGCATAAGGTTTGCTCATAGGCGATATCCTGAACTTTCCGTCGAACTCCCAGAGAATCCAAGCCCCGCATTTCACGGCTAATCTCGCCATTTCTACGGTTTCACTGCTGTCAAACCCCCAACCCGGTGGGCACGGGCTGTGCAGGTGTATGAATCTGAATCCGTCAATTTCGCTCGCTTTCCTTAGTTTCCCAATGAAGTCCTGAAGATAGCCGACGCTCGCAGTGGCAACATAATCCGCTTTGTGCATGAGCATTATCAAAGCCAAGTCCTTCTTCTCCTCTCTTTTGCCCGTTGGGGAGGTCGTAGTTCTCGCCTTCCAGAACGTAGTTCCGCTCGTCTGTATTCCGGTGTTCATGTATGCTTCGTTATCGCTTACGATCACGATCATGTCGTCCTTCCTAACGCAAGCTCCGCTAAGGGTTGCGAAACCTATGTCGGATCCGCCGTCGCCCATCCAAACTACAGGAATCCCTTTTTTCCCCAATCGTCTGAAAGCCGAACCCAAGCCCGTTGCCACAGCTGGAGCGGAAGCGAACGGAACGTGAAGGCACGGGAATTTGAACGACGATTTATCTTTGCTTCCCGCAATTATCGTAGTGCAACCGGCCGGAACGACCAAAACGACATCATCGCCCAAAGCCATCCCCAAAGACTTCAAGCCGAGTGCATGGGGACATCCTTGGCATGATGTGTTTCCGGGCAACAAAAACTTCTCCTTAGGCAGATCTTTGATCTTCACAACCACCACTCCCCCAGTTCACCTTTAACAAATCTCCTGAACATCGAAACGAAATCGTCAACTCCGACATCAACTCCGCCGAGTCCAGCCATGACGCTTTGAACCGGAGAATTTGCCACGGATTTAACTTCGGTTGCAATTATTCCGCCCTTTCCTACTGAGCAGTCCCTTTCCACGACCAAGATCTTTTTGCAATCCAGTTTGGCGATCTCCTCAGCCGGAAACGGTCTGACGAATCTAAGCCTGAGCATCCCGATCTGAACTCCTTCGTCCCTAAGCACATCTATCGCATCCTTCGCATCTCCGCACCAAGCACCCATCATTATAACAACGTATTCGGCGTCATCTAACCTGTATCTCTCGACCAAGTCGTAATCTCTAACGTAGCCGGCATTTTTGACCAGATCGCCCACCTTCTCCATATCCCTATTCATTTCGCGCCTCAGAATCATGGTGCATTCGTTCGTAGTCAGCCCACCAACTGTGATCGGATTTCTTGGTTCAATAACGAAAGGCTTATTTCTCCTCCTTTCGGGCAAGAATTCGTCTACCTCGCTTTGCTCCGGAACGTCAACGACCTCAGCGGTGTGACTTACCTGAAAACCGTCCAACCCAACTGCGAAAGGCAGATCGATTTGCTCGGCAACTTTAAATCCGATTAAGGTCAGATCGAAAGCCTCCTGCGCGTTTTCGGACATCGCCAAAATCCAGCCCGAATCTCTAAGCGTAAGCAGATCGGTGTGATCCGTGTGAATGTTCCACGGAGGCCCGATCGTTCTGGTTACCAAAGCCATAACAACTGGTAACCTCGAATTGGCAACCCACCAGCACATCTCATACATGTAAAGCAATCCGTGGCTCGAAGTGGCCGTGAAAGCCCTTAAACCGCCCGCAGAAGCACCGTAAACTGCGGCCAAAGCCGAATGCTCCGACTCAACCCTTACGAAGTCCGCATTTAGCTCTCCTTTCTCAACCATCTCCGCAAGCCTTTCTACTATCGTCGTTTGAGGTGTGATCGGGTAAGCGGCAATAAATTCCGTTCTTGCCATCTTTACGGCTTCGGCAACCGCATAGTTTCCCGTAAGAACCTTCTTCATAACTCATCCTCCCTAACCATTTCTATAGCTTTCTTAGCGCAGATCTTAGCACATACACCGCAACCCTTACAGTAGTCGTAGTCTATCGAGATTTTGCCATCTACAACGTCTATCGCATTTTCGGGACAATAGAGCCAGCACAGAAGACAGTTGTTGCATTTATTTTCATCGTAAATAGGCTTGAATGTTCTCCAGAGTCCCGTTTTTCCAGCAGAACCCTTCGACGGTCTTGCAATCATGCACTCCACTCTTTCACCTCCTCGTATGCTTTCTTAGCCGCTTGAACGTTTAGCTCTGCTAACTTACTGGAAAAAGTCTGCTCTATTGCATCCTTAAGCGACTCGAAGGAAAATCCGAAAACCTTAGCCATCGCTCCGGCCATAGCCGTGTTCACGATTGGCCAACCGGCTGAGATTAGATTAAGCTCCAAAGCTATTGAGGACGCGTCGACGTAGTATACCCTGCCGTTTTCAAGTTTGGGTTGCTTCGAATTAATTACGACCGTATTAGCCTTAACATCGACTATTTTTAGAATTTTTTCGGAGAATACGGCGATAACCTCAGGATTTTTAACGGACGAGTGCCTTCTTATCGGTCTGTCGGATATTCTGATAAAAGATCTGACCAACGCTCCTCTCCTCTCCGCTCCGAACTGAGGAATTGCCTGAGCGTATTTACCTTCATTTAGTGCGGCTATTGAAAGCAATCTTGCCGCCGTAACACCACCTTGCCCACCGAAGCTGAGAATCATAACTTCCAGCAACTACATCACCCACTCCGATCTTTTAATTTTTCAAATTTAATAATTGCTTTTTTATTATTAATAACCACTTCAAAAACACCCTTGTCGACTTCCTCAACCTCCACCTCATACTCCTTACCAAAAACCTTTACAACGTATCTCATGACAATCCCCTAATTCTCGCGACCGCCTTCCAATAACTGACACCTCTAACGACTTCGTTCGGCATCTCCTTCTTGTCCTTTAGGTATTTATGAACGGCAACAAGCGCCGCCAAAAACTCCTCGGGCGACATGTCACCACCTCAGGTATCGTGCTTCTTCGGAGGTAGCTTCTTCCTCTTAGTTTCGAGCATTCTCAAAGCGTTGATGATCTTGCTTCTCGTCCACTGCGGATCGATTACGGCATCAATGTGTTTTCTCTCCAAGGCTCTGTTTGCGTTTGCTTCCCACCTTCTGTATTCCTCAAGTTTCTTCTTTCTCTCCTCCTCACTGAGATCACCGTATAAAAACCTGACGTCCGTGTCTATGTCGGTTACGGCAAACTCAGCGTTCGGATATGCGTAGACGATGTCCGCTCCGACGAACTTGCTACCCATCGCAACATACGCTGAACCGTAAGCCCTCCTAAGGATCACCGTAACCAGAGGAACCGTAGCCTCAGCGTAAGCCTGCATGAGCTTCGTTGCGTAGTATGGCAGTCCGGAAAGTTCCTGCTGGTTATCCGGCATATAGCCGGGAGTATCGACGAGCGTTACTATAGGAATGTTGAACGCATCGCAGAATCGGACGAACCTCGAAATCTTCTTTACGGCGTTTAGATCCAAACAACCGGCGTAAAACATGGGATTGTTTGCAACCACTCCAACGGTAACGCCGTCCATCCTTCCGAAGCCCACAACTGCATTCTGAGCGAAGTCGGGCTGAACTTCGAAGAAGTCTCCATCGTCGACTATATCGGTGATAACATCCTTAACGTTGTAGAACGAGTGGGTATCCTGCGGAATTACGCTTGCAATCTGCTCGGTCTTTCTCGAAGGTTCATCGCTCGTTTCTGCAATCGGCGGATCCTCCATGTTGTTCAACGGTAGATAGCTGAGAAGTTTCTTCGCGAGCATCATAGCCTTCTCATCGCTTTCGGCAATGAAGTGAACGTTCTCCGTATTTGCATGCTTGATTCCTTCTACCTCGGCGTCCTTTCCCGTGACCAGCCTTATGATGTCCGGCATAACTACGCTGATCTTGCAATCCTTCGTGGCTATTACGAAATCCGCTTCGGCGTAGCAGAACATCCCGTGACAGCTACCGAGTATTATCGATATTCTCGGAATTACACCGCTCGCAACTGAGATCTTAGAAAACAACTTGGCTAAATCGGCGAGAGTGCTGTGGGATACTTTCATACCCTCGCAGTCCAATATCGTGACCAGCGGCGTTCCGGTCTTCAAAGCCAACTCGACTACCTCAGTGGAACATTCTTCGAACGTTCCTTTGAGGTAATAAACGCAAACCGGTCGACCGTCAACGGTGCCGAAGCCGGCGTTACGTCCTATTTCTGAAAAGCTACCCTCATCGAGAAGAACGTCTAACGTCATGATTAACCCCTAAAAACCGCCACAAAACCTTATAAATACCTTTCGAATAATGACTGTTGGGACCCGTGGGGTAGCCTGGACATCCTAAGGGGCTTCGGACCCCTTGACCCGGGTTCAAATCCCGGCGGGTCCGTTATGTATCTGCATATGTATATACACTCAAAGCTTATATTTTTGAAAAATTAGGACGTAGTTATGAGGAAACTGCTACTGCTCACGATCATTTTTCTCGTGGTAATTCCCGTAAATGCCGTAATGATCAACGAGCCGAGCTTTAAGTTTAGGACGAACTTCTGGCTTAAAGATCTGAAGATGTCGAAAAACGGAACTTTTGCAGTTTGTTGCGACGCGCACAGTCTATACGTTTTTAACTCCACGGAGATCCTCTGGAAGAAGGATATAAAGGCGGTTTGTGTAGATATCAACGGTAAATACTTAGCTATCGGAGATATAAAGGGCAACGTCTACCTCTTCGAGGATAACGGCAAACTCGTATGGAAAAGACGCATAGGTTCGGGGGTTTCGTCCGTCGCCGTGTCTTCAAACGGATACATAATCGCATGCGGAGACAAAGAGATACACTACTTCGATGAAAAGGGCAATGAGTTGTGGAGATACGGAACATCGGGTTGCGTTGCGGAGGTTGCCGTGAGCAACAACGGTTGTATAGCCGTAGCTGAAGACATGCTCGGTAACCTATACTTCTTCGTAAAATGCAACAGGAATATATGCGGATCGAGCTTCTGTCAGAAGGACTGGGTGTGGGAATACAGAAACGGATGGTATGTCGGAAGGTTTACTGAGCTGAGTCTGGCTTATCCGTTCATCGTCCACATTTCGGACGACGGTAACTACATCATCGTCAACGACGGAGAGATGAGAACGATATACGTATTCGACAAGTTCGGATATCTGCTGATGAAGAAGGTAATCGACGGAATACCGATTTCGGTATCCACGACCTCGAACACGGATACGATAGCGGTCGGATGCGACAACGGCAAGGTTTACGTATTTGATAGGAACGGTGACACTCTGTGGAAGGTCTACTTGACGTTCGGTCCGGCTTTGGTTGGTATATCTCCAAACGGAAAATTCGTCGTTGCGAGCAGTGGCAAAAAACTGTTTCTGTTCGATAGGAACGGGAAACTACTTTGGATATACGACAACTTTGACGACAAAATAGACTTCATATCTGTTTCGAACAACGGAAGGGTAGTAGCAGGAAGTTCGAGCGGTTTCGTTTACTTCTTCAGATCTACGGTCAAGCCGTTAGCTGACTTCGATCACACCCCCAAGAATCCGAAAGTCGGAGAGAAGATCACGTTCAAAGCTGAGGGGTTGGCATCGCAATACATCTGGGATTTCGGAGACGGCAACGTAGTTAAAACGGACAAACCGATCGTCACTCATACTTACTCGAAACCGGGGAATTACGTCGTAAAGCTAACAGCCGTAAGTGAGGACGGTTTAACGAATTCGACGAGCAAGGTAATCTTCGTAAAATCGATCAACAAACCGAAGAAGAACAATCCGGCCCCAATACGAACACCGAAGCCAACGCCAACTCCGACACCCAAGAAAGGATGGTTGCCGATATCTCTACCGAAGATACCGGGTTTTGAGTCCGTGATCGGAATAATCGCAATGGTGATCGGCGGATGCATTGCCGGTCGAAAGCGTTAACTTCTTAACGATCATGCTTCTTTCATGCAGGAGATAGTCGACTTCCTATTTGAGGCGGGAATACTCAAGCTCATTCCGCGTTCGGGCTGGTTCAAGATCGGGATCAAAAATCCGGAAAGCGTAGCGGAACACAGCTTTAGGACTGCTCTAATTGCGTTCATTATTGCCTATCTGGAAACCAAAGACTTCGTCAAAGCCTGCAAAACTTGTCTTTTGGGATTAATTCACGATCTGAACGAGGCGAGGACTCTGGATTTACACAAGCTTTCGAGGAGATACGTTGAAGTGGACTTCGACGAGGTCTTGAAAGAACAGCTCAAGATGTTACCCGAAGAGCTTACGGAGAAAATCGATGATCTCAAGGAGCTAAAGGATTTCGTGAAGGATGCCGACAAACTCGAACTGCTGTTGCAGGCTAAGGAGTATTCGGAAGTCTATCCTTCTGCTATGGAATACACGAAGAAACTTGAATTCAAGACCGAAACTGCCAAGAAGTTAGCCGAAATTATAAAACAATCCGATCACAGGTGGTGGCTCAAGCTTGAGCGAGCTTAAGTTTATATGCGATCGAATGCTCAAGAAATTGGCGACATGGCTTAGGATTGCCGGTTACGATACGCTATACATTGCGGATTTGGAATTTAACGGAGATGAAGATACGTTCATGGTTTACAACCACAGGGATCGGATTCTACTTACGAAAGACAAGGAACTCTTCAAGAGAAGCAAAGCCGCTGGCAGACCGGTGTTTTTGATAAGATCGGACGATGTAGCCGAACAGATGAGAGAGGTTACGAAGCTGGGAGTAAAGTTCGAGCTTAAGATGGACAGGTGTAGCGTCTGCAACGCACCTTTGAGGAAGCCGAGCGATGAGGAAGCTTTGGAAGTTATGAGGAGGGAGGGAATTAAGGAGGATCTAAGGCAGAGATACGAATTGTGGTATTGCGAGAGGTGTAAGAAATTGTATTGGATGGGAAGCCACTGGAGAAACATGGTCAAGTTCCTTGAGAGGGTTGAACGTTCGTCGAACGATTGCAAGAATGAAAGCTCCGAAGCTCCGAATCTGTAAGTATTTATCGTGGAAAATTTTAAGTTGATGATGCGAACGTTTAGGGCATGGAGAAGTTAAAACATCTTTTGGAGCATTGGATCGAACACAGCAGGGAGCATGACGCCAAGTATTTGGAGTGGGCCGAGAAAATTAAGAATGAAAGACCCGACGTCGCGGAGTTGATTATTAAAGCTGTGGAGAAGTTCAAAGAAGGAGAGAAACTGCTTGAAGAGGCATACAATAAACTCTAACCTTTTTTTGATCTGATGAGTTCGGGATCCTTTTTCGAGAAATCCACCCCAAAACCTATGGCCTTCAGATACTCGTGCGATCTCTTTCCATCTCCGTGCATCAGCAGTTCGAGAAGATCGCTCTCATCGTCCACATCTATACTCGCATAGAACGAATCGAAGATCTCAACTTTCAGTCCCAATTCCTTAGCGATTGAAACGTGTTTGAAGAAGCTTCCGTAGTGGTAGGAAACTCTGAACCTTTCGTCCCTAGTTAGAAGCATGTTCGTTCCGCCTTTCCTTCCCGGAGCTATAACCAGATCCGCATCGCTATTGAAAAATCTCTCCAAAACTTTTTCGTTCAGCAAAGGCAGGTCAGCCATGATTACCGCCGTATCCCTTTCTATCCTTGCATTTATTGCGGAATCTAAGTCCCTCGGATCTTCTTCGATTCTAAATTCGAGATCGAGTTCCGCGTTCGGAGGCGTCAGGATCAGTATATCGTCGGTAAATTTAGATACGACTTCGACCACGTCGAGAAGCATCAGCTTTGCGAGTTCTATCCGCTCATCCAGACTCAGGATGGACGCCAACCTCGACTTCGGATTCTTCAGCTTGAAGGGAATTATAACTTTCATCGAATAAGACTGCGAATCCGCGGAATTTTTACGGTTTTTGATCGAATACTCTAAATAGCATCCGTGCGTTGCTACATCCATGAAGGTAACATTCGTCACATCCAATGAGGGAAAATACAGAGAGGCCAAGTATATAGGCGAGAGATACGGGATCGAGGTTGAATGGCTTAGGAAGGAATATTTAGAACCTCAAGGGAACGACTTAAAGGAGATAGCCAAAAAGAGCGCGGAAATTTTAGCCGAGAAGATCAAGAAACCCTTCTTCATCGAGGACAGCGGTCTGTTCATTCCCGCCCTCAGGGGATTTCCCGGACCTTATTCGTCTTTCGTTTTCAAAACTATTGGTAACGAGGGTATTTTGAAGTTAATGGACGGTATTGAGGACAGAAGAGCTTACTTCTTAGCCGTGATAGCGTTTTTCGATGGGAAGAACGTTCTGACGTTTGAAGGAAGGGTTGACGGAAAGATAGCAACGGAGATCAGAGGGGACAAGGGATTCGGATTCGATCCCATATTCGAATACGATGGAAAAACTTTTGCAGAGATGGGAGACAAGAAAAACGAAGTCTCGCATAGGCGTAGAGCGCTTGAAGCTTTGTTCAGTTATCTCAATAAATTAAAAATATAACAAATTTTTATTCTTCTAAGTGAATCTTTATCTTGTGCAACAGATCCGCTGGGTTCTTTATGGGATACTCAAGCTTTTCGAGTATCTCCTCAGCTTTCTTACCCTTTATGACCAAACCCTTTAACCTCTCCATTAGCTGATCCTTCTCAACCGGGAAGTCCAAGCCCTTGATCCTCGTAAGCACGTGAACCGCCCAGTCTATTCCGAGCACCTCTATTTCGTCGTGCTTGATCTCCACCTCGTCTTCGTCAAGCTTCCCTTCTTCTTTGAGCTTCTTGTAAGCCAACTTTGCTATTCCACCAGCTATGTGCTCTCTCGGTCTCTCTTCGAGTTCTCCTTCGATATACTTCTTAACTTCCTCCTCATCAGCGGTTGCGATGTTCTTTGCAGTCTGCTCCGTAATTCCGAGTTCCTCTGCTATTTCTTTGTATGTCTTGAATGCTTCGTTCTTTAAAACGATCACATATGCCGCCTCAGCCAAGCTTGGAAGCCACGTTAGGTTTCTGTATTCCACTAACTTCTTAAGCCCGCCCAAAAGCTTTATGCTCTCCAAGAATACCTTTTCAGCCATCTTATCGATATTTCCTCCCTTCGGTCTCGCGATAACCTCCATACGTCACCACCCCCTACTCCTCTTCGATCCTTCCTCTTCTCTTAATAAACTCGCTAAGCGGACAGATTATGTTGATCGTTCCGAATTCGGTGATTTCGAATACCCAAGTACTCGAATCGTGTCCGCACAGCCTGCAACCGTCTATCCTGATCGTTCTGATCACACTGCCCAAAGGTAAGCCGTATAGGTTGACGTCCCATCTCGTTTCTATCAGCTTCTTATCCAGAACTATCGTTCCGTCAACTATGTGCGCAACTGCCAAACCTCCTGCGGCTTCGGCACTCTCACTCGCCTGAGCGGATCTCTTCTGAGATACCAATATAGCCGTCTGCCTGAACTTCTTCAGGAAGTTGAAGAACTGCCTGACAATCTGCCTCGCCATTACCTCCTTGTGCTCGTATAAGCCGGTTATGCTGTCTATAATCGTGTTCGTGACCTTCTTCTCCTTTATCGCGTAAGCCATGGTATCGATCAGCGCTTTCGGATTTTCTCTAAGCTCGTCGTTCTCCGAAGCGTCAATAACCACAACGTTCTTCTCTACCTTTTCAAAATCCGCTCCCAACGCCTGAGCCTTGTGCTTTAAAGCGGTATAGAGGAAGTTAGCGGGACTCTCGACGGTGACGAACAAAACCTTGTATCCGAGGTTAGCCTGAGTAACGGCAAACTGCTCAGCCAGAACGCTCTTACCGGTGTCGGGAACACCAGTTATATTGAGAACGGCTAAATAAGGAATCCCGCCTAACGGTTTCTTAACGTATTTACCGTCCTCTACCTCTATCTTATAGAACATTTCGTCCAACTTCGTTCCGGTTGGAATTCCGAACAGTTTCGGAGCCTTACTTTCAAGTTCGCTTAGTTCGTAATACTTTGCCATGTTATAACTTTAATTTTTGAAGAATATAAACTTTAGCCCAAAAATTTATAAACAGTTTCATTATAATGATTATGTCCTCGTCGGCTCACTTGAAAAACAGTCCCTGCTTCTTCACGAGCCTTCTGCTTCCGCAGAAAGGACAGTAAAGGTTGGGTATGTGCATAGGTCCGGAGTAACCCGTTACCCTTCTGACGATGATATCGAACTCCGAACCGCATCTCGTGCAATAAAGGTTCTCGATCTTGGTTTCCATGTTTTTAAAATCGGAGTATCCTATTTAACGGTTTCTAATACATCACCTTAAAAAGAACTTGGCTCGCCGTTCTCAGCTTTCTTCTGATCGGCTGAATCTCATACATGTGCAAAACTAAAACGTCGTCAACGAATCTGTCGTAGCCGAACGCCTTTTGGATGAACTCCGCATGAAGCTTGTCTCTGACGTAAACTAAGGTTTCCCCTCCGACGTCGCACATCTCGAGAATTATCGGAATCTTGAACTTGTTCCAGTCCAACTCATCGACGTATTGAGCGATGAACTCCAATTCTTTCCTTTCAATCAGATATTCGTTTCCGTCCCTCGCCCTTATCGTAGGATACCTCTCCTTAAGCATCTCAGCCAAAGTTCTGCTTCTCTGCGGGAGATGTTTGTTTACGGCTTCGATCATCTTCGCCAAAGCCCTTTCGGATATATCCATCATACTACCACCCTCATTCTGAATATGCCTGATCTAACATTAAACTCTTCCGCAAAACTTCCGTTTCTAACGCTCAACTCCAATGTTCCGAAGCTTCCGATCAGCGCTAAGGGTTCGCCGACAACCACGTCGGAGTATGTTTTCACCATCGGAACGTATGTTCCATTAACGTAAAAACCTTTTGCATCATCCAAATCTTCCGCTTTAACGTTCGTTACGGCGTTTCCAAATCTGTCGATGAATATCACCCTGCACTCGATCGTTTCGCCTTCAATCTTGTAATCGAAAAGATCGATGCTTTGAATTTCTCCTTCGTAAGGCTTCGCAACCTCTTCGATTTTACCCAAAACAGCGTAAGCTGAAGCCGGAGCGAAAACGTCCCTTCCGTGGAAAGTTGCCGAAAGCTCGCCGGTGATCCTTGATGTCCTTTCCTCATCTATTATCCAGATCCTTTTTATTCCGTCTTCTACAGCCGATGGATAAAGGATTCCGTTGTCGGGGCCTATAAAAATGTGGTTCTTGCATTCGATTACTAAGGCTTTTCTTTCACTTCCTACGCCAGGATCAACGACAGCAACGTGAACTGCATTTGGAAAGAATCGGTAGGAGTGGTATAGCAAAAACGCACCCTGATAAACGTTTTGAGGCTCCACGGAATGGGATATATCGACTATTTTTGCATTTGGGCATATTCTCAGTATAACGCCCTTCATAACGCCCGGATAGAAGTCCCCGAAATCCGTGAGCAAGGTGATAACGTTCATATCCAGTATTCCGCAAAACGTTAAATAATTCTTACACAACAAATTCAAATTGGATGAGACAACGGTTCGTTCTCGATACGACAGCCATAACCGATGCCGGCTTGAGAGCTAAGGAGGGTTACGAATCCATATGTGAATCCGCTCAGGAAATTTTGGATCTCATTGCTAAAGCAAGACTAAAGCTGAACATAAGCTGTTACATACCCTATCCGACCGTTTACACGGAGCTCGTAAGTTTTTTGAAGAGGCACAAGTGCGATGAGGAGGTTTTCATCAAATTGGACACTTGGCTGGTTAAAAAAACTCCGAACAGATACGAGGTGAAGATTCCGTCGGCGATCTTCTACGAATACGTATCGACGATGAGGCAGAAGATAAACAAGGGCAGAAAGATCGCGGAGGAGTTCATCTGGGAATGCTCAGCTATTGCCGTGAAGTTTGCCGATAATAGGGAAGAGCTCGAAAGGGAAATCGGTAACCTGATAAGCAAGTTTAGGGACAAATACAGAACAGCCCTAAGACAGGGGATCTTGGACAGCGCCCCGGATCTGGACGTCCTTCTTCTCGCGAAGGAGCTTGAGGCTGGAGTCGTTAGCAGTGATGCGGGAATAAGGAAGTGGAGCGAAAGGCTCGGTTTGAGATTCGTCGAAGCTTCGAAGTTTCCGAGAATGCTCAAGGAGTATTTAGCCCTGATAGGGGAGAGCAAAACCGAAAGCAAAGAGAATGAAGAGTTATTAGTTTAGCAACTCCCTTTCGACTTCGTCTATATATTCGGATACGTCGATTCCCAACTCCTTGGCGATTATAAGAGCTACGACCTCAACGCTCAGAAGGTTGCCGAGTTCCTCCTGCTTCTTGTTTATCATCGCTATAACCTCCCCCACGCTCTTTCCGGATTTTTCGGCTATCTCCCGAACTATCCTATCAAAAACCGGCTGATCTGAAAAGATCTTTGTTGGATCCGGCTTGAAATCGATCGGAATTTCAACATCGTCCAAGTTGAAAGTAAGATGGAGCTCTTCGTTCCCGATCAGCAAACCCTTCTCCAACGCAAGCTCGACAACCTTCTTCGCCTCTTCGTGCGAAAACCAGCCCAAGTCGAGGGATAATGTCCAGATAAGTTCGGATTTCTTCATCGAAGACTTTCCCTTGCTCCTAAACGCTGATGCTATCGTTTCTTTGAGCATGCCTGAAGTAGGCCATTTATGTTTCTAAAACTTTTGAATTCCGAAGCGAGCCCAGATGTTGCAAGTCCCCTCGAAACTTACCATACAAGGTCCGATTGGTGTTTTCGGGGTGCAAGCCTTCATGAAAAGCGGACAGTCGGTCGGATCGATCAAACCCCTCAGCAGTTCTCCACACCTACACGCTCTCTTCTTCGCATCCTCCTTAGGAACGAAATCTTCGAAGACGTCTTCGAAAACCTTCGTAGCATCGGAATCTTCGAACTTCTTATTTATAGCCCCTCCGGAGTTCGGAACGACTCCCAATCCCCTCCATTCCCAGTCTTCTCTCGCAAAGACTTCGTTCATGACTTTCTGGGCTTTAATGTTGCCCTCGTAGCGAACTGCCCTTACGTATTCGTTCTTAACTCCGACCTCCCCGTTCTTTATCATCTTCACGAGCATCAGTAAGGCGAGCATGACGTCCTCCGGCTCGAAACCGGCTATAACCTGCGGGAATCTTATGTGTTCGTATGCTTTCACACCTACGATCGTCGAAACGTGCCCGGGATTGATAAAACCGTCTATTCTTACATCTCCCAAAGATAGAAGGTGTTCCATTGCCGGAACGAAGAATCTATGCGCTGAGAAGACGTAGAAGTTTTCCACACCGTCCAAAATTGCTAAAGCAGTTGAGGGCATCGTGGTTTCGAATCCTATGGCGAAGTGAACAACCGGCTTACCGTTGCTCTTCGCGATTTCGAGAGCGTCGAAGACGCTGTAAACGATTCTTACATCGTAACCTTTGGATTTGTAGTAGAACAGGGATCTCCCCTCAAACGGAACTCTCGCCATGTCGCCGAACGTTGTCAGTATCACATTCTTACGCTCGAGTAGGAAGAATATCTTCTGAAGATCTATATCCGGCGTTATGCAAACCGGGCATCCCGGTCCGCTTATCAGCTTCAGGTTTTCGGGCAGAAGGCTTCGTAGGTTGTAGCGGGTTACCGTATCCTCATGAGTTCCGCAGAGGTGCATTATTTTGAGGGGTCTGAAATCTTTCATCTCCTCCGCTATCTTCTTCGCAAGATCCGAGATTATCCGCCTTCTCTCCATCGCTTCAGACTTCAGCCCATGTTATAAAACGGTAACGTTAAGACTTCGAAAGTGGACGATCAAATATGGAAAGAAAAATTGTCTATTTTGAGGAGAAGGGCGAGAAGAACACGGACGAAACTCTAAGACTTGCGAAGGAGAGGGCTTTGGAGTTGGATATCAAGCACGTTGTGGTTGCGAGCACATCCGGTAAGACGGGAAAGAAAGCTATAGATGTTTTTGAAGGAACCGGAGTAAACGTTGTGGTGGTTTCGCATCAGTTCGGTTACAAGAAACCCAACAAGCTTGAGATGGACGAAGATCTTAGGAAATTCATAGAGAGTAAGGCAAAGCTTGTCGTTGGTTCAGATCTGTTTACGACCGTTCCGAAGTTAACGCAGAAATGCGGAGGTTGGAATCCTTTCAATATCGTTGCCGACACCCTTAGACTCTTCTGCGAGGGTATGAAGGTCTGCATTGAGATTGCGGTCATGGCTTCCGATGCCGGAGCTATTCCCACTGACGAAGAAGTTATAGCGGTAGCCGGAACAACAAGAGGTGCGGATACTGCGATAGTTTTAAAGCCGGCTAACGTCCACAGATTCTTCGAAATAGACGTCAGAGAGATAATATGCATGCCGAGGGTTAATCGTTGAACCAGAAGGCGGGAGTAGGCACATATTAAGAACTTTTAAGCAAAAATACGTAAACTTGACGGTGATGTTGCAACACTGTTGATACCGTATTTAAATGGTGCACAATGCAAAATCACGACCAAAATTTAATTAAATTAATAATTATTTGTTTTTATCACTATGTTTATTTAAAGAATGATTGCTACTTTGATGTTGTAAATTTTTATGATGTTTTGTTAAATTTATTTTTTACATTCGTAAAATAATTTATATATCCATAATATTTAGATCTGCAGATGTGTTCGAATGAGGTCGTTTGCCGTAGCTGTGATCGTTGTATTAATTATCATGCTCTTAGGATGCGTCCAACAAACTGAGGAAGTCGGAAAGAAGGTTATACACGTCTATTGTGGAGCGGGAATGCGAAAGCCGATGGATGAAATTGCAAAGGAATTCGAGAAGGAGTATGGGGTCAAGGTTCTATGCGATTACGCGGGAAGCGGATATCTACTTGCTAAGATCGAAGCTACGAAGATTTGAAAAGCACAGATTCGTAGTCCTATGAGGGGCGATCACATTTTTAGCCCTAACGTTTTTTATATTGATCGTTCTTTCGGTAGTTTTATCGATAACCGGAAAGATTACCCCTCAAACTCTTCAAAACGCTCTCAGCTCGGAGGAAGTTCAGTTTGCCATATCCTTAAGTCTTAGATCAGCCTTCGTAGCTACACTTTTTGCCCTACTCATGGGAATTCCATCGGCTTACGCCTTGGCGAGGTATCACTTCAGGGGTAAGGAAGTTCTGGACAGCTTGATCGACTTGCCAGTTGTTCTGTCTCCGCTCATCTCTGGTTTTGGACTGCTAATTTTCTTCGGAGAAACGGGAATAGATAGGTTCATAACCGAGCACATCGTTAGAGTCGTTTTTACACCGGAATAATCGTAGCCCAGTTCTTCGTTGCAACTCCATTCGTGATCCGAACTGCAAGGGCAGTTTTCGAAAGCATAGATTCGAAGTATGAATTGGTTGCTCAGAGCCTTGGTTCAAGCAGGTTTGAGAGCTTTTTGAGAGTTACGCTTCCAATGGCAAAGAAGGGGATCTTAGCGGGAACTATCTTGGCTTGGGCTCGATGCATCGGTGAATTTGGAGCTACTTTAATGTTAGCCAGAACCACGAAGATGAGAACTGAAACTCTGCCGATCGCAGTATTTCTTAACATTTCAGTCGAAAACATAGAGCTCGATTTGGCTATAGCGTTTATAATGCTCGTAATAGCGATTTTGACGATAATTTCGATTAAACTCGTTGCAAGTTCGAGGTGATTTTTATGCTGACAATTGAAAATTTGAGGAAGAGGCTCGAACAATTCACGCTTGAAATTGACAGGCTTGATATTGAAGACCTTCGTTTTCTTAGGTTTAAGTGGAGCCGAAAAGACAACGTTGCTTGAAATAATTGCCGGCTTTAGAAAGCCCGATTTCGGAAGGATTATACTCGATGGCAAGGATATAACGGATAAGCCTACAAACGAACGCAAGATCGTGATGTGTCACGGAAGATACCTCTTTCCACATTTAAGCGTTGAAGAAAACATAGGCTACGGAATCAAGGATAAGAGAAAGAAGGAGAGGGTTAAGGAAGTTGCGGAGATGCTTGGAATTGAACATCTGCTTAAGAGAAAGCCCGATACCCTGAGCATGGGCGAACAGCAACGAGTTGCTTTGGCAAGAGCTTTGGCAATTGAACCTAAGGTCATCTTGCTGGATGAACCTCTAAAACTCTCTGGACAGACTCACTCATGAGAATCTATTACTTGAGCTTAAGAGGATTCACGAGAGCACCGGAACAACTTTTATTCATGTAACGCACGATTTTATAGAGGCTATCTCTCTCGCAAACAGAATTGCGGTTCTAAAGGATGGAAAGATCGAGCAGTGTGGAAGTGTTGAGGATATTCTAAGAAATCCCAGAAATGTGTTCGTTGCAAAGTTCGTTGGAGTTAAGAATCTGCTTGAGGGGAAGATCGTTGGAGAGAATGGACACTACGTGTTCGAAGGGGGAATAAGGATCAAACTCAACGGAAATTACGAATGCGGTAACATTGTGCTCGGAATTCGTCCCGAAGATATCTTGATAATAAGCAGTAGCAACTGCAGATTCAGAGGTGAAAACGTATTCGTTGCAAGAGTTTTGGACATCTATCCTCTAACACTTTCAACTGTTAGGGTTCTTTTGAATGTGAACGGAACTAAACTCGTTGTGAAAACGATAAAGTCCAAGGCTATCAGGATGGGTCTAAGGAGGGGTAGCGAAATCTAGATATGCGTGATGTCTGCAATTCCAATTCGACAAGCTTGAAGATTTGGGTTATTTAAAGGTAAACTGACATTTTCAACAATACTTGCAATCATCCTTAGATTTCCCCTAACGTTAGCTACTTATCATTGATTTACCTTTCACAGCTTTTCCTTCAGCAACACAGCAAAAAAGGGTTGCATTTTCTCTGACAGCCAATTTAGAATGAACTTCTAATAGTTTTTTAGTGACCTCAGATCATTGGGAAATTGCTAAATAAGTTCTCGATCGTTTAATTCGATGTGAAGATAACTGTATGCGAGACGTCAGATGATAATTTCTGGAACGATTGGCTGAAAATAGCCAAGAATTCAGGTAATATCGTTCTTTTACCAGAACTACCAGCTTATCCTTGGTTTGCAAAGTATTCGAAGTTTGATAGGAGAATCTGGAGTGAGGCTTTGGAGACTCATGACAGGCTTATAGCAAAGCTTGAAGAGATCGACTTTGCAGTTGTTTCAACTCGTCCCGTCCAAACAACCAGAAGGTTGAATCAGGCCTTTCTGTGGGACGGTGAATACATCCCGATCCGATCCAAATATTACATGCCAAATGAGAAGGGATTCTACGAGAGGAGATGGTTCGACAAGGGTAACAGTAAAATTGAAGTTATAGAATGGAACGGAATTAGGCTGGGAGTTCTAATATGTAGCGAAGTTTTCTTTCAAGAGCTTGCAAGAGAATACGCAAAATTGGGAGTCCATGTGATCTTCGTTCCTCGTGCGACTCAGGATATAGAAAGGTGGTTGACAGCTTTGAAGATGACCGCTATCGTTTCTGGAGCGTTCGTAGCATCTTCAAACCGATATGGCAACGGCTTTAGCGGGAGAGGATGGATAATTTCCCCTGAGGGAGATGTCCTCGCATCGACGTCGCAAAAGAGGAAATTCGTAAGTGTAGACGTTGATATAGAAGAAGCCGAAAAAGCAAAATCAACATATCCAAGAACCCTTTATTAACCTTTAAGCTGGTTTCTTAAAAAAAGATATTAATCGAGCTTTCGAGCAAGTTTCATGAAGGTTATTGCGATTCAGCACGTTTCGCATGAGCCGATGGGCTACATCGAAGATCTGCTGAAAGAGAAAGGCATAGAATACGAATACATCTATGTTTACGAAGGGGAGAAGCCAGAAATCAGAGATGCAACGCATATAGTGATTATGGGCGGTCCGATGGGTGTTTATGAGGAAGATAAATATCCGTTTTTAGCTCAGGAAAAGGAGATGATAAGGCAGGCTTTCAAGCGGAACATACCGATTTTGGGAATTTGTTTGGGAGCACAGCTAATTGCAAATGCGTTGGGAAAGAGGGTTTATCCGTATAAAAAGGAATTAGGATGGTCCGAGGTTAAGAAGTTTGAAGATGACTTTGTAACCAAAGATCTGCCAGAAATCTTGACGGTCTTCCAGTGGCACGGTGACACGTTTGATCTTCCTGAGGGTGCAAAATTGCTCTATGCTGGAGATTTGGTTAGAAATCAGGCATTCCGAGTTGGAAATGCCATAGGATTGCAATTCCACTTAGAGGTAACTCCCGAAATCGTGAGGGATTGGGTTGAGAAAGAAGATAGCTTAAGCGATGAGGATAAGAAGAGGATAATCGCGGAAACCGATGAGCATATAGATGAACTGCTCGATAATTGTAGAAAGTTCGTTGATGCGTTTTTAAGCCTTGATTTTAATCCTTAACTTTGTCAGATCTTCTTTGATCTCAGCGTTTATTCCGACTCCGCTGAAGACCTCCTCAAGGAATATCTTGATAAAGCTCTTCGTTATCTCGTTGCCCAATATGAGCGTCCACTCGTTTTCTGCAACCTTATTGACTCTAAAGAAGTTGCAAGCTTCGAGTCTCTCCAATATGTATTCAGCAGACTTTCCCATGAACTGTTCAGCATGAGCCTTCGCGATTTCTCTGTGTATCTCCCAGAACTTCTCACTTTCCGGATGAGTTTCTATGAATCTCAGAAATGTAACCCAATGATCTATGTCGAGAATTATGTGCTCCCCCTTCTGCAAGCATCTCAGCGTAGATCATTATCCTATCGCTCTCATACCTTTCAAAATCCCTGTAGATTGAATAGAACTTGAAAACCCTTCTGATCAATTCGCTCTGCGAAACTCGTATTTCATCCTTAAGACGATTGAATATTTCGTAACTCTCTTCGTCGAGAGCTACCGTAACTCTAATCGGCTTCTTCATGCTTTACGATCCCCTTTAAGTTTTTATTCAAACATACTTGCGAGGTTTTCAGCCTCTGGGAACTTCCTCATTGCATTCTCAATAGTTCTCTCTATATCCTCTTCAACGCTCCTCGATGTCCTGCCATGACCGGGTAAAAGCAGATCTATCTTCATGGTCTTTAACCTTCGCAGGGAGTTGAAGTATTCGGCTAAACTTCCAGATTTGAAGATCGTCGATAGCGTCCCGCTCGCGAAGAGAGCATCCCCAGAAAACAGAATTCTTTTCCTCGGTTCGTAAAGGCAGATGCAACCGGAAGTATGACCGGGAGTGTATAGAACCTTCAGAAACCAACTACCCAAGTCGATGACGTCAGTATTGTTCAGCCAAATATGAACCTTGTAACCGATGGGCTTCTGCCCATGAGCTCTGCACATCGTAACCTCGTCATCGCCATATATTATCTTAACAGCCGCAAACCTATGTGCGGCTATCATCGAATGCTTCTGTAGAAACAGATTTCCGCCTATGTGATCGAAATGCTCATGCGTGTTGATAACGATGTCCACATCTTTCGGCTTCAATCCTATATCATTCAGCTCCTTTTCAAGAGTTGGGAAGTCCTTAGCCGTTCCGGAATCCACTAAAGCTATTCTGTCCGCTGTGATCAGGTAGCAATGACTCGAAAGTCTTCCCGGCTTTATCTGGTAGAGATCCTCGAATATCCTGCGATACGTATGATCACCTCCGAAAAGAAAATAAAAAAGTTAGAGAGCTTTGTCACCCCTTTCGCCCGTTCTGATCCTCACCGCATTCTCAACCGGAATCACGAATATCTTTCCGTCTCCGACGTTCCCCGTTCTCGCGAAGTTCGATATCAGTTCTACGACTTCTTCCACATCTTCGTCTCTAACTACGATCTCTATCTTTACCTTCGGCAGTAGATCGATCTCCATCGTTCTACCCTTGAACTGCAACTGAATCCCCTTCTGCCTTCCCCTTCCTCTTACATCCGTAACCGTCATTCCGTAGAATCCCTTAGATTCGAGCGCGTTCTTTACATCTCCAAGCTTCTCAGCCCTTATTATCGCCTCAATCTTCTTCATCTCCATCACCTTACTTCATCCTGAACGGAGTTTCGGATTCCATGCTCGAGGAGTAAACGAAGTTCGGATAGGCAACCGTTGCATGCTCCGAGATGTCCAGTCCGATGATCTCTTCCTCCGGTCTGACCCTTATTCCGATCGTCTTCTTCAGTATCCAGAACAGCAGGAATCCCGTTCCGAAAGCCCAGGCAAAGTTAACGATCACGTCTATCACTTGGCAAATGAAGAATCTCGGATTACCGTAGAGTAAACCTCTCACAAGCGGTGGCTGGGTCGTGTAAACTCCGTAAGTCCCGTCGGCAAATATTCCGAGCGCCAGAAGTCCCCAGCTTCCGCAGAATCCGTGAACAGGAACGGCACCAACTGCATCATCGATTCCGTGCTTTTCAAGGAACCAGTAACCGTAGCAGACTATGAATCCCGCCACGATACCTATTATAACTGATGCCCACGGAGTTACCCATGCACACGGAGCGGTGATGGCGACGAGACCTCCGAGAACTCCGTTGCACGTCAGACCGATGTCTGGCTTTCCATTCTTGATCCACGTTATAAACATAGCCGTAGCACCGGCTGCAGCGGCGGCGAGGTTGGTATTTGCGGCTATTATCGAAATCCTTAGCTGATCAGCCGCGAGTGTTGAACCGGGGTTGAATCCGAACCAGCCGAACCAGAGGATGAAAGTTCCGAGAACAGCGAGGGCTATGTTGTGTCCGAGTATAGGTCTCGGATTTCCGTTCTCATCGTATCTGCCGATTCTCGGGCCGAGTAGAATGCACGCGGCGAGAGCTATATAGCCTCCTATCGCGTGAACGACTCCACTTCCCGCGAAGTCGAGAGCTCCGTAACCGTGTCCGAGCTTCACCATAAACGGTGCGCTACTCAGCCATCCACCGCCCCACATCCAGTGGCCGTATATGGGATAAATCAGCGCCGACACTATGAAGCTGTAGATCACATAAACCGAGAACTTCGGTCTTTCCGCAATGGCACCGCTAACTATCGTTGCAGCCGTAGCGCAGAAGACGAGTTCGAAGAACCACAGGCAGATCGTCGAAACATCGTATGCTTTGCCGGTAAGGAACCACCCAGTAGTTCCGATCAATCCGTGCCAGTCCTTACCCATCATGAGCGCAAATCCTATGGCAAAGAACGCCAGACTGCCGATTACGTAGTCTATCATGTTCTTCATGACCACATTTGCACAGTTCTTAGCCCTCGTAAATCCCGTTTCAACCATTGCAAATCCTGCCTGCATGAACATAACTAAGAATCCACAGAGCAAAGTCCAAGTGAAGTTTACTGGCGCCCTCGGATTTTCCTTAAGGGTCTTGGCACCGTTTGCGTCTCCTATCCATCCGGCGGGGATTGCCATCGCTGGTGTTACCAGCATCAGTATCAGGACGATGGTAACTAAGACGACCGCCTTCCTCATCCCATCACCCAACTCAAAAACAGCCATGTTTTTAAAAAAATTTTTAATATTTTTGCTTAATTTCTGATAATTTTTCACAAATCTTATGATATTCTCGCAAAAACTTTTAAATCGATGCGGTTATTTTTGAGCATGAAGAATCCGATCAGAATAACGGTCGCGCTCGACGAGGAAAGCTACGATATTCTAAACAATCTCAAAGAGGAATTTAGAAATTCCCAAAGCGAATTGATAAGGAGGGCTTTGAAATTCTATCACGATTATCGGGAATTGGAACGATACGATTGGAAGAAGGTCAAGACTTACGTTGAGATGCTTGCAGAAGGGGAGCACATAATTCTCGACATAGATCATTGGGTTACATTTCTGAGATTCATAGAAACTCATCCGGAAAGTGAGAAGTTCTGGGAGATGCATCGGGAAGTTGCGAGGGCACATGCCGAGGAATTCAGAGGTAAGGATGCGAAATACGTTCTTGAGAGACTCGAAGCCTGCAACTTCTTCAGAATGAATAAGGTTGCGGAAAACGAGTGGACTTTGGTTTTGAATCACGAGGCAACGAAGAAGTTCGTGAAGATGTTCTTGGAAGAGGTCTTCAGGAACATGGGGCTAAATGTGGAGATTAAGGAAGATCTGATGAAGCTGAGACTAAAGCTTTAGCAACCTTCAACTACGATAGCTTTTCTCGGGCAAACGTCGACGCAGTAGCAACATAACAGACAATCTTGGGGATTCGCAACTATCACGGTATCTTCCAAAAACTCGAAGACCTTCGCCGGGCAAGCCCTCACGCATTCTCCGCAACTATTGCACTTATCGTAATTTATCAGGATCATAATCCTTAAAGACCTCTTGGGATATTTAAGCTGAATGCAATCCGTCATAAAGAGAAGACTTGAAGAGTTTGAAAGACTCGGAAAAAACGGAATTGTGACTTTCGACTTCAATCCATTTGTAGATCTTAAGGTTAGAGCAACCCTTCAAACTGAATTAGCCTTTTGCGTATCCACAGCAAATTCCTCGGCTATTTCCGGTTTGAAATTTCAGAAATCGTTGGAAAATTTGAAAACCTTAACGCAGAACGGTATAGAGAACCTTTTGAGATCCGCAGGCGTTAGATTCTGGAGTAGAAAAGCCGAATACATATTCGAAGCGCTAAGAAACTTTAAACCAATAGAACGAGCCTTAAAATTGAACAGCTCGGAGGCAAGAGAGTATTTGGTTAAGAATGTGAGGGGGTTAGGATACAAGGAAGCCAGCCACTTTTTGAGAAACATCGGAAGGAAGGACGTTGCCATTATCGATAGACACATACTCAGGTGGCTGAACGAAAAAGGATACCTCCACGAGATTCCAAATAGCTTGAGTGCAAGATCTTATAAAAAAATTGAGAACATTCTCAAAAAAATTGGTAGAGAAATGGGTGTATCTTTAGCGGAGCTTGATCTGATTCTATGGTTCCAGATGACGGGCAAAATTCTCAAATAAAATTTAGTTCTGCAAAAATTTGGAAGATACCCATTCTTCGTATCGCTCCTTAACGCTCCTTTGGAAAGTATCTGTAGATGTCCTCCTCGCTCAGCCCAAGCTTCTTAGCGAGCCTTTTGAACTCTCCAAGCTTCTCGAAAAACCTTAGATAAGCATCTAAAAACAACGTCTTCTTCTTTGCCGTAACAGCCTTCTCGAACGCAATCCTTAGATCCTGAACCTTTGGATCCGGCTCCATGTATATCAGCGCGTTCATACCGTCACCTCAAACTAAATTCAGTCTATGCCTTTCTCTCTGCACACCCTCCTTATCTCCTCAGCAACATCATCTGACACCCGAAACCTCGTCTTAAGCTCGTCCAAGCTCTTAATATCAACGGGCTTTCTGAACGCAGCTAAAAACTCCCCAGTTATGAACTTTGCAACTAATACGGGAATACCCTTGATGTTCGTCACCTGAACGAGCAGATCGCCATCCTTCGGCTTTAAGTCCTTTCCGATGTGGAACGTTATGTATGCGAAGTTACCGTTTTGAGCGATCCTACCCAACCTGTCGTAAAACCTAACCCTGACAACCTTCATACGATCACCTCACTGTTGCTTCTGATCCCACGGAACACGTGTATCGAGGATCGTGTTCACCATCTCATCGAACAACTTCAAGCTACCTCTATAACCAACAATCGGCCATCTGAAGTATCCGACTCTGTCGTATATCGGGAATCCGACTCTAACCAGCCCGATGCCGAGTTCTTCAGCCAGCTTAACCCCACCCCTCGGATGTCCGATGAGCGGCTCAACACCCTTCTCCTTAACGGACTTCTCGAAGTCCCAAAGGTCGGAGAACTGAACTTCAAACGTGATATCGTATTCCTTGGCTATCTTTTCCATCTCCTGCTTATAGATCTTGGAAGGCGTCTGGGTGTTCACAACAACAGGCCTGAGTCTGATCTCACAGCAGAACCTCGTTATCGCTATGACGAAGTCAGGATCTCCGAAGATTCCAACTCTGACGTTCATCATGTAGTGAACGGTGTCAACTATCGCATCGATCAGCCTTCTCCTATCATCCAAGAGCTTGTCTGGAATTTCTAAGCTCGTTACCTTTGCTACGTTTATTATGAAGTCGTCCGTGTTCTTTATTCCTATAGGTAAGCCGAAGTATGCCTCGACGCCAAACCTGTTCTCCAAAAATATAGCGCTCCGCTTCCACCAGCATGCTGACAGAGAGCGAAGGTCGCCTTTGCGTTGCCCGCTTCAACGAACTCCTTAACGAGCGTTCCACCCTTCGGATAGTATGGTAACTCCCTTGTCGGCTCTCTAAGGGGCTGATACAACGTTTCACTTATGTCGAATAGAACCGAATAGTCCTCCTTCTCCTTCAGACCGAACATGTCCAAAATTCTCTTGATCTCCTCGATGTCTCCGGGATTTACTCCGAATCCCGGAATGACGTTTATCAGCTTCTCCTTTCCATCCTCCTTCTTGGCGAGATGTGCAAGATAAGCCTTGGATGCGTTGTCGTACCCAGTGACGTGACTTCCCTGATACGATGGACAGTGGACGGGAATGATCGGCAGTTGAGCCTTTTCCTCACCCAACTCCTTGGCGATCTTCTTCTTCGCCGCCCTTATAAAAGCCTCTGTATCGTCTCCTATCGTTTCGGATGGGCATGTAGTTATTACAGCTATCAAGTCTGGATCGTATCTCGCAACTAAATTAAATACGCCTTCGACGAGATTCTTCATTCCGCCGTAAACCGCAGCATGCTCGTGGAAGGATGCGACGGCAATCGTAACGGGCTTTCTGAAGTGCCTGTTGAAAGTGTATCTAACGTATGTGCAACATCCTTGTGAGCCTTGAACGAAAGGAATTCCTCTGTGAACGCCCAAGGTAGCCCACATCGCTCCAATCGGCTGGCAGATCTTGTTTGGATTTATCGTTACCGCTCTCTGCTTTTCCACGTAGCATATTTCCCCCATTTCCACCACCCTTGAATGGCTCGAACTTCTTTTCCCCTTCCCTCAGCACCTTCCATATTGGATGGTAGACAGCCTTGTAGATGTCCCTCGCAAAGTTAACAAAGCCTCTGTAAGCTACGTAAGGCCCTTGCTCGTAGGAGTGTGAGCTGATCGTCGGAACTCCATACTTCCTGAAGAGATATCTCTCCTTCAAGCCCGTGAGCATAAAGTCTGGCTGGAACGTCTTTATAGCCTCCTCAAGCTCAAGCTCGTTGGGGGCATCTATTATTATGACTCCCTTGATTCCTGCCCTCTTCAGATTCCTGTTTATCTTTTCGTAATCCTCCTCATGTCCAAAGGTCGTACATGCTACGACATAATCGATTCCCAAATCCTTCATAGCCATAACCCAGTGCCATGTTCTTGGCGCTCCTACGTAGCACAGGCAAGTCATTCCCTCAAACTTCTCCCTATAGAATTCGAGCTGTGGCTTTATTGCTTCAAGTTCTTCCTGAACGACCTTATCAACCCTTTCCTTTGGAAGGTTGAGAGCTTCCGCAATCTTGTATAGGGATTCTGTCGTTTCCGTTATACCGAACATGCTCACCCTGATGAACGGAACGTTGAAACCATCCTGAATCTTATGTATTCCGCAGACCTCTGGCAAAGAACTATGCTGAGCTTCACATCGGGCAACTTGAAGAGGTCGTCGATGGATGAGTTGCCAGTAAAGATTACAACGACTCTGCATCCGATCTTCTCAAGCAGAGGCTTCCATACAGCTACATCCCAGTCCATGTTGTATTCTCCGATGAGCGCTACATCGTATGGAGTCTTTTCCTCCTCCTTAAGACACTTCTCCGGAAACTTCTCCCTTGCCTTCCTTATGTATCTGTAAAACGTTACGTTGAAAATGTGATGTCCCTTCGACTGGCTAACTCCAGCGTAGCCGGGGTTGTTTATGGCAACTACCGGCTTCTTGATCACATCCTCAACCTTCTTGGCAACGGATTCGACATTATCTCCTATCAGCGCTGTCGGGCACGTTGTGTAGATTATTATCCCCCTAGCCTGTGGAAATTCCTCGTTGACTTCAATGCGAGCCTTGTATAACTTCTACTCACCACCATACACGATATCCGTTTCTTGCATGTCCGTGGAGAAGCAGTATCTCCTGTGGAGGTCGTTGTCGGAGAGATTTCTCCTCGTTCCCCAAGTATAGACCGCACATCCTATAGGCCCGTAGATCATATGAATTACGTCCTTTATAGGCCCGCCAACTACACCTCTCGCTCCGGCGAAGGCGCAACCCCTTTCCGTTAGATCTCCGGGAACGGTATTCGAATTACAGAGTGGAACGATTTCTTCTTCCGGATCGTAAGCGTATATGTGCTTTATTCTTTCTGGAATACACTCATCGCAGTTCAACAAAATGAACAGCATTAAATCACACAAAGCTTCTTCACCAACCTCTCCGGTTCTAACCCTAATTGCATTCTCAACCGGCAAAACGAAAATTCGCCCATCTCCTATCATTCTGGTTCGGTTTACCTTCATTATAATTCCAACCACCAGCGGAACATCCTGATCGTTCACCACTATCGAAATCAACCTCTTTGGAATATACTTCATGTAGAGTCCCTGCTTTTCTCTCTCTTCCACAACCTTCTTGATATCAACTACATCCGGCAGATTGGCATCCAGATATCCCCTTTGCTTTCCTCTTCCGAAACACTTTATGACGGTTAAAGCTGGAAATCCGACAGCTTCCAACGCTTTAACGGTCTTCGTAACCTTGTTCGGTCTTACTATCGCTATGATCTCATTCATGAAATCACCTAAAAAAGGTTAGATTCCGGTTTCTCCTGTCCTTATCGTGTATGCTTCCTCTATTGCCTCGCATTCGGTGCTACCTCATCGAAGTAACTCATCCGACCACCTCCTTTGCGCTTGAGATTGATACTTTGAAATATAAATCTTTGAAGGACTTAAGATCGCTGTCGAGAACTTGGAGGATGTCGTATTACTACTATTTGAATAAAAAAGTTATATATTTCTCTAAATTTTTCACAAAATTTCCCAAAAGTTATTGATTTTATGAAAGCGATGGGTGTCGTCGGAAAACGCTATGCTTAAAGAGTTACGGATTTCAAATCGCTCAGCCTACCCAAATAAACGACTTCTCCATCAACGGCGTATATCTCGATCTCATCGTCGTTAACATTTCTCAAAATAGGAGATAAAAAATTCTCAGCCAATAGAATATCACTGCCAGAAACGAGCGGCGAAAAAGCGGGCAGAACTATAATATACTGATTCGTCTGCTTCTTCCTTATTATTTTAAGGTAGCAGTGATAGGAATAAACCGATCCCCTGAACCTGATCTTCACAGCCGGATGCTCGTGCCCCATTATTATCTTGGGCTTTTCGCACGTCTTATGCCCGTGAACCACCGTCCAACCTTCGATCTCAACTTCCTCCTTTAGCTCAATTCCGTGCTTAGCCAGAATCGTCGCGAGGAAGTTATCGTGATTTCCTCTAACGACCTCCAAATCAACGTTTTCTATAGCCCTTAGAAATCGCTCAACGTCCTCCCACTCATACGGAAGGTTTCTGCTGAACTCGTGCTTCAAATCTCCAGCCACAACGATTCGCTTAATTCTGTATTTTTCAATAATTCGCTTTACGGATTCTACAATTTCGATTATCTGCATTCTTGGAACCGCAACACCCTTCTCAAGCATGACGTTTTCCAATCCCAAGTGTAGATCCGCTATCACGGCGGTATCCTTGATTATCAAAGCCCTTTCCGGAGTTAGCTTGATACCGTCGAGCTTAACCATCGTCTTGAATTCACCGAGCGGTCTTAGAAAGTTTATCGCTACGCCGATAATTCTGCAAACTATTTAAACTCGTGCCAACAACGTTCACGTATGCCATACAATGACAAATACTGGCAGAAGGAGGAGATAATGCCCAAAAAGGAGATTGAAGAAATTCAGCTTAAGAGGTTGAGGTGGGTTGTCAGACACGCTTACGATAACGTTCCGTTCTACAGACGGAAGTTTAAGGAACTCGGCGTTCATCCGGACGACATCAAAAGGAGAGAAGACATAACGAAGCTTCCATTTACAACAAAGGAGGATCTGAGGGAAAACTATCCCTTCGGACTCTTCGCAGTTCCGAAAGAAAAACTCGTCAGAATCCACACATCAAGCGGAACGTCCGGAAAGCCGAAGGTAGTCGGTTACACAGCCCGAGACCTTGAGAATTGGATAAACCTATGTGCGAGATGTCTATACATGGTTGGATTGAGAAGCAGAGACGTTTTTCAGAACATGGTAAGCTACACCATGTTCACCGGCGGTTTGGGAATGCACTACGGGGCAGAAAGGATCGGAGCGATGGTCGTGCCTTCGGGAACTGGCAACACACAAAGACAGATCCAATTCATGCTCGACTTTGGAACCACAGCGATCCACTGCACCCCAAGCTATGCTTTGCACATCAAAGAGGTGGCTGAAAGCATGGAGATAGATCCCAAAGAGATCGGGTTAAGAATTGGATGCTTCGGTGCCGAGCCTTGGAGTGAAGCAACGAGGAGAAAGCTTGAAGACGCTTTCGACCTTAAAGCGTTCGATTCCTATGGCTTGAGCGAGATGAACGGGCCGGGAGTGGCTTTTGAATGCGAAGAGCAGAACGGGTTGCACATCTGGGCGGATCACTATTTCATCGAAGTTGTGGATCCGGAAACCGGAGAACCACTCAGCGAAGGAGAGAAGGGAGAACTCGTGCTCACACCTCTAACAAAGGAGGCTTTACCTTTAATCAGATACCGAACCGGCGACATCACCTTCATAATGGATGACGAAAAGTGCTCGTGCGGAAGGACGCATCCACGCATAATGAGAATCTTGGGCAGAGCGGACGACATGATCATCGTCAGAGGAGTTAACGTATTTCCAAGCCAGATAGAGCACGTCCTGATGCAGATTCCGGAAGTAGGGGACAACTACCAAGTTATCATAACGAGAAGAGGAGCTCTGGACGAGATTACTGTAAGAGTTGAAGTTAAGGATGAGTTCTTCACGGGAGAGCTTTCGGACATTGATAAACTCAGAAGAAAGATTCAAGAAGAGTTGAGGAAAGAGCTCGGACTTAGAACGAACGTCGAACTCGTTGAAAAGGGAACGCTTGAGAGGTTTGAAGGTAAGGCTAAAAGGATCTTAGATCTAAGGAACGATAGATGATCATCGTTTGTGTAAACCGCAATACGGTGATCGAAACCATGCTAAGTTCAAAGAAAATTCTTAGCTTTTTCCAAAACTTCCTTGGCATCGTCGATAGTCCTCTTAGCGACATCTTCGGTAACCCTCCTTAAGTATCCGCCGTCTATTTCGGACTTTATGTCCAAAGCTCGGTAAATCTTGGAGCAGTCGTCCCTCGTAAATCCTATTTTCTCTCTACTCAAGCAGATTAAATGAACGGCATCTTTAAGCGTTTTTGGGTTCATATCCATGCTTATGATCATAGCTCTGACGACGTGAAATATCGCGTAGCACGATGAGACGCAACAAGTATCGTATGAGCCCGATTTGAGTGCCTCCTCGGCTTCTCTGATGAGCTTATCGGCTTCCTCAATTCTGAGCTTGACTTCCATTTTCATCCTTGTTAATTGAGTTTAGAATCATATAACGGTTGCCTAAAAGATGCTAAATCAGGATGGCACAAGCTACACCCTTCTTACTAACCTCCACTCCCTTGCTAACTCTCCCCTGCTTCGGGATGTTTCTCACGGCCACTCTGATGGCGTGTCCGTCCTTCGTAAATATCAGAACGTCCTCATCGCCCTTAATGAATTCGACGACCGCAAGATTTCCTTTGACTCCGATTACGCCCATCGATCCTCTGCTCGTTAGCCTGAATTCGTCCAAATTAGTTCTCTTGCCTAAGCCGTCCTCCGTAAGAATTAGAAGCTCTTTGCCCTTACCGATCGAAAGCCAAGCTATCGAATCTCCCCCCCTTAAATTAACCGCTTTCACACCCCTCGCATTTCTACCCTTTTCTGGCACCTCTTCAGCCTTAAACCTAACGACGTAACCGTTTCTCGTTCCTATCGCCACTTCCCCATCTTTGAACAACCTCGCAAACGCTATCCTACTTGATGATGCTATTATTCCCGCCTTCTTCGCGTTCGCAAACTCCGAAAGCTTGGTTTTCTTTATGTATCCGTCTTCGGTGAGAACGGCGACGTATTCGTCTTCGCCGAAATCATCAACAGCCACAGCCGAAACTACCCTTTCTTCTTCACCCAACCCCAAGAACTTCCTTACGTTTACCCCCTTTCCGGTTCTATCCTGCTTCGGTATGTCGTGAACGGCTATCCAGTAAGCCTTTCCGGCATCGCTGAATATCAGAAGCTTCTGCCTCGTATTGCAGAGAACGGCGAATACCGGTTCATCTCCATCTCTTACCGGCATCCCCAATACGCCTACGCCACCTCTCCC
This sequence comes from Archaeoglobaceae archaeon, assembly GCA_015523335.1. Lineage (GTDB taxonomy): Archaea > Halobacteriota > Archaeoglobi > Archaeoglobales > Archaeoglobaceae > WAKM01. The sequence goes on from WAKM01000057.1 coordinate 73,638, forward strand.
CTGCGTTCTGAATTCGACCTCGCACCTCTTAAAGAATCCGTCCTTAGTGAAAACGACTACGTTTTCCTCCGCCGTAACGAGCTCTTCAGCTTTAATCTCCTCTTCTTTCTCCAAAATTTCGGTTCTCCTTTCATCGCCATACTTCCGCTTTAGTTCTCTAAGCTCCTCGACGATTATCTGATCGATCTTAGCTTGATCTGCAAGAATTGCCGAGAGTTCGGTAATTTGCTCCTTCAAGTTCTCGTATTCCTTTATCAAAGCTGAGATCTCAGCCGATGTGAGTTTCTGCAATCTCATCTGTAAAATTGCCTCAGCCTGCTTTTCGCTCATTCCGTATTTCTCTACAAGTTGCTTCTTCGCAATTTCAGGTGATTCACTTTCCTTGATCAGATTTACGACATCCTCTAAGTTCTCGACAGCGATCTTAAGTCCTTCAACGATGTGCAACCTATCTTGAGCCTTCTTCAGCTCGTATTCCGTCCTTCTTCTGACAACCTCCCTCCTGTGATCAACGTAGCAAGCTATAAGCTCCTTCAGGCTCAAAATCCTCGGTTCTCCGTTTACCAACGCGAGATTTATTATTCCGTAGGTTGTTTGCAATGGAGTGTAAGAATACAGTTTCTTCAAAGCCGTGTTTACATCCACTCCAGATTTAAGCTCGATAACGACTCTGATCCCTTCCCTGTCCGATTCATCCCTTACGGTTCTCGCTTCCTCAAGCCTTCCGTTCTTTATCAAATCAGCTATCTTCTCAACCAATTTAGCTTTGTTGACCATGTAGGGTATCTCCCTTATCACGATCGCTCCGTCCTCTATCTCAACTTTACCTCTAATGACGATCTTACCCTTTCCAGTTTCATACGCCTCCTCTATCCCCTTAACCCCGACTATTACTCCGCCAGTCGGGAAATCCGGGCCCTTGATGTATCGCATCAACTCTCTGACGGTTATGTTTGGATTCTTTATGTAAGCTACTATTGCGTCGCAAACTTCTTTTAAGTTATGAGGAGGGATGTTCGTAGCCATTCCGACAGCGATACCACTGCTACCGTTAACGAGCAAGTTCGGAAGTTTTGCGGGCAAAACCGACGGTTCCTTTAAAGTCGCATCGAAGTTCGGAACGAAATCGACAGTATCCTTATCGATATCGGCCAAAAGCTCCTCAGCCAACTTCGTGAGTCTACATTCCGTGTATCTCATTGCAGCCGGCTCATCGCCGTCTATCGATCCGAAGTTACCTTGTCCGTCGATTAGGGGATACCTCATAACAAAATCCTGAGCCATTCTGACGAGAGCCTCGTAAACGGGTTGATCGCCGTGAGGGTGATACTTACCGAGAGTTTCACCAACAACTCTCGCGCATTTTCTGTAAGGTCTGTCGTGCCTCAAACCCATCTCATACATCGTCCAAAGGATTCTACGCTGAACCGGCTTTAAACCGTCTCTAACATCCGGTAAAGCTCTTCCAACGATAACACTCATCGCGTAATCGAGGTATGAGCTTTTCAACTCCTCACTGATGTCACGAATCAACTCCATACAAACAGTTTTCCGATTAGGAAGTTATAAATTACGATAAAAGCATAAAAAATTTAGAGATTAAAGCTGACGTTTTCGATGTCCTGAAGCTCCTTAAGTAATTCGTTTACGTCCGTTAGCGTTTTGTTTATGTCTTCAGCCGGTGTGGGGGTTCCGGTTGGTGTAGGAGTCTGTTTCGTTGGAGTCTCTGCTGGTTTCTCGGTGAGTTTTTGGGTGATCGGTTTCTTCTCCGCGCATCCGAGCATCACGATTCCAAAAATTAGAAGGAGGATTAACGCCCTCTTCATTCTACCACCCCGAACTCAAGTGTTACGTTTCCCGAGTATGTTTCCTCAACCATCTTCTCGTGTGGCGACTTCTTGAGCTTGTAGATACCCTCACCATTGAGCGTTGCCGTTCCGTTGCCCTTCACGAATATCTTGATGTATTCACCCTTAACCCTTACCGTTACGTCCTTGCCCCTCACTACGACCTTTCCGTGTCCGCTCATCGACGCGACTCCGCCTTCTACACTGCTTTCGAATCCAACGCTGGTAACTACCGATGTCGCCGGTGAGACCGTAACGTTTCCGCTTGCGAGTATCACAGCCACACCAGTTAGGTGTATTTCAGCCGTTCCGTTTCCAACCACGAGCAGTTCGCCTGTTTCGTTTCCGTAGAACACATGCCCAACTCTGAGGTGCCAAATTTCGTAGTAGATATCCTTTATGTCCATGAACGCTTCTCTGATTAGGTCTCTCGCCTCTATTAGCAGATGCCTACCTTCTACGTAGAGTTCGTTCGGATTGCTCGCATTTGCCATTTCCTCGAACTTTTCGTTCGCATCCTCAAGCTTCTGCTTAGCCAAGTTGAGCTTCTCCAAGCAGTCGTTCAGCTTCTGTTCAAGATTAGTAACGTTGCTGACATTCAGAGCCTCGATTTCACCTTCAAGCTTTAACGCAACGTCGTCAGCCCTGTTGACTACGTCCTCAAGCTTTGTCACGGCGATCTGCCCGACGATGGATTTGATTTCGATTCTTACCTCGTTCCAAGTCTTTCTAAGCTCTAACACGGCATTTTGAAGCTCATCCGGTGTCATGCTTGAGTTTACGGCGTTCTTGCTCTCGTTCAGGGCCATTAGACAGTTCTGAATTCTCTCCATGATTCTCTCCTTCTGATTTTCACCCATGTTTGCGTTCTGCACCTGGATCATCAGTTTTTCAAGCCATCTTTCGAC
>WAKM01000058.1 GCA_015523335.1 Archaeoglobaceae archaeon
GAAATTTCCTCAAATAAAGACATGAATAAACTCGTTTTCCTTAATGAAAGCCCAAAGAAATATACTTCTAAACTTTTTCCTCTTAAATACCTTCGATCTCTTAACCCCCTCAATAAAACCTCGCATAATAAATACTTGTCTTGACAACCTCCACCAACGGTAGAAATCTCTCGTCCTCGAAATTTATATAAAGAAGTCTTGTTTTATCGACATCCTGCCGGATCGTCCTCTTCATGAGGTTGTAGAGATATGCGTTTTCCCGCACCTTCTCAGCCCAATAATGCTGATTATCTTTTTGTCTTTAAATCAACGTCGATTATCTTCCTCTCAATCAATTCGGACAATTCGGATTCGTGAAACTCGACTATAATCCTCTTGAGAATGTCTTTCTTCATGTGATCATATAGGGAACCAGAAAATACCATTACCTTAAATATATCTAACAAAAATATAAAATTACTTTATTAAATTTTCTCAACGATCCTCCTAAAGTTTTCTTCGACCCTCCTCTTAACTTCGTCGTAGAGGCTGTTGCCGTGAGAATCGATCGCAACGATGCAGGGACCGAACATCTCTACCTCGAAAACCCATACCGCTTCCGGCATCCCCAAGTCGAGCCAGTGGACATCTTTAACCCTCTTTATCGCATTCGCAGCCAAAGCTCCGGCTCCGCCGGTATATGCTAAATAAACTCCCTTTCCTTCTATCTCCTCGCTTACGTCCATTCCTCCCTTTCCAACGATCACGATCGAATCTACGTAATTCAGAAGCTCTTTCGTTGTTCTGTTCATCCTCGCAGAAGTCGTGGGGCCGGCTGAAATTACCTTCCAACCTTCGCTTACCTTTTGAACGAGGGGACCGCAGTGATATATTACAGCGTTGTTGAAGCTAATCGGTAATTCCTTCCCGCTTTTGATGAACTCCAAAGCTCTCACGTGGGCTTTATCCCTTGCCGTGATCATCTCTCCGCTTACGTAAACGATGTCTCCAACTCTGAGCTTTCGAATGACATCTTGCGAAACTGGTGTTACGATCTCCATAAAATCACCTCAGAACGGCTGAAGCCCTTCTGTTAGCCCAACACTGGGTGTTCACGGCAATAGGCAGAGATGCGGTGTGGCAGTGTCCGTATTCGATTAGGACGGCTAAAGCCGTAATCTTCCCGCCCAACCCCATCGCTCCTATTCCAAGTTCGTTTACAGCGTTCAGTATTTCGAGTTCGAATTCGTCCATATCGTTCACGTTTCTAAGCAGAGCCCTCTTCGCAAGCTTCGCACAGCCTTCAAACGTTGATCCGATTCCGACGCCGACGAATATCGGTGGACACGGCTTACCTCCAGCATTTTTAACGACTTCAACAACGAAACGCTTGATCTTATCGACTTCGCTCGGCAACATCATCTTCAAAGCCGAACAGTTCTCACTTCCGGCACCTTTCGGCATAACCGTGATCTTAAGCTCGTCTCCATCAACCAGATCGACGTTTATCTGCGGCATGTGCATTCCGATGTTGTTTCCCGTATTTACCCTCGTGATCGGATGGACGGCATTCGGACGGAGGGGAACCTCCTTAGTTGCTCTCACAACACCCTCTTTGATAGCCTCAACGAGATCGAAATCCAAGCAGAGCTCCTTTCCGAGTTCGACGAACACGATGGGCAATCCGGTATCCTGACACATCGGAATCTTCTTGGCTTTCGCTATCTCGACGTTCTTTAGGATTACTTCCAAATTCATCTTAGCTATCTCGTTTTCCTCCACTTCGTAAGCTCTCCTCAGAGCTTGAATTACGTCGTCGCTTAACTCCGTTTCTGCCTTTTTGAAAAGCTCAATCACGGTCTCAACGACTTCATCGTAAGTAGGCATGCTTGCTCATATGCTCAAGGACTTTTGAATCCTTCTGATTAAGCTCCGATTTCCTACGCTTGAGAAATCAGAACCTCGGAAACCTTCTTCGCCAATCTGTCGAAGGCGTAACCGACTACGAACGATATGACTATCAGGACAACCGCCGTGGACGGAGACAAACTTACCCCCTTAAAGAACACGAAGGCGAACCAGTTTATGAGGACGCAGGAAACGATACCGAATCCACCGTTCAAAACTTCTGTTAGGAATCCCATCGCTAAGAAGGATAGGAATCCGAAGATTCCGAAGTAGTAGGGGGTTGTTACTCCATACCAAGGCTCGCTTATCAGTAGAAATGAGACAGTCAGGGCTGATACGATCACACCCCTCCACTTACCGAATACCTCTTTGGCGAGCGAAATCCAGAATACGTAAATCACGCCACCGAACAGAGCGAGTCCCAAACATGGAGCGCCGATACCCAAAACCTTCCTAACGCTACCGCTCGGAATTAGATACGAAAGCATGTAGCCTAAGAAGGCAAGGGAGATTATTCCGACGAGTTCGTAGATTTCACCATGGGCATCTCTTGCAGACTTCATCCCTCTTCATCCCTTTCATAAACATCAAATGCTCCTCAAAGCTCAAAGCTTTGTAGAATCTTCCCATCTCGTATTGGAAGCAACAAGGACTTGCCCTTAAGTCGTATCCCAAGAATATACACGATAGAACGACCGCACAAGGTCTAGTTTGCTTCGGCGGTGTGTAAACCTTTATTCCGAACTCCTTGCCGATATCCTTGGCAACCTTGCAAGCCTTTTTAACGTCGCTTTTGGAAAGGGGCTTTAGCTTTTCGTTGTGCATGTAGAACAGCTTGTGAAGAACTACATCTATCCCGTTCTCGCCGGCGAATCTTACTATTTCCTTTACGTCCTCCAAGTTCCACGGCAGAATCGTTATATCTATGTAAGTTTCGATTCCGTCGTTTAAACGGACGAACTTCCTTATATTCTCAAAGACCTTTTCCTTACCCTTCACCGTGTAGATTCCAAAGGCTATCGAATCCAATTCGCTTTTCAGGAGTTCGTCCATCCTCTCCTCCAAAAGAGTCCCGTTGGTTATCAGGCTCGTCTTTACTCCTTTCTCGCTTGCGATGTTTATCATCTCGAAAAGCTTCGGATGTAGAAACGGCTCCCCCCATCCGTGGAACGAGACCTCTTTGAACTTCTCCAAGGGTATTTTTAGAAAGCCATCCATCGAAATGTAGCCTACTTCTCTCGAACTCGTCGATCGCATGCAGATAAAACAGTTCTGATTGCAGTCGTTCGTGACCTCCAATTGGAGAATTTTTGGTCTTAACATAAAAAATTAGAAGAATTTTGCGATTTTCACTATCTTATAGCCGACGAAGGCGAGTATTGTAACGGCGGCTAAGACTTGGTTCAGCATTAGGCTCGTTGCAAATGCCAGCGAGCTAACGCTTCCTCCAACCGTTGCGGAAATTGGGGCGCACATCTCACTCACCTCTTGCGAATGCTCCCTTCAAAACCAAAGCGACACCAGAGATTCCCGTTATCAAAGCCAAGATCAAGGCAGGTAGTATTCCTGCGAGAGACAACGTTGGTGCCATGGAAACGGATACCGGTGCACACATGAAGTTTAATTCAACGGGAAAGTATATAAAATTTACTGGTAACCTTAGTAACATCGAAATACAAGTTGACGTTATTTTTGAAAATAATAGCATTACTCATGGTATCGGTATTAAAAAATCTAAAAAATTGTTCGGAAATACGGTTCGAAATGCTAAAAAATTGTGAAATTATCGTTTAATTTGCTACGATATTACCCTTATGATGCTACGATCGTGCTAGTGGGATAGAATCCACACGACCTCCGGCATCTCTATTACCTGCTTGTTCTTCAACTTTTCAATCATGTTATCTACGAGTCCGCCGATGAACTCGTTCCATCCCTTGAGGTTGGGATCGCTGTTTAACTCATTCCTGAGCTTTTCTGCATACTTCAGCGCGGAATTGAAGTCGCCGATCTGCGAGTATATGCTCGCAAGGGATAGGTGAGCGAGTATGTAGTAGTCTCTATGAGCTACCTCCCTCTTAGTCTGCTTAGGATGTTCGACTATCCACTTGAGATCCGATATCGATTTGTTCAAATAGTCCGTGTTGTTCGTGTATTTGTAGAGCATGTAGTATGCTAAGGCCCTTTCATACATCGAAATTGGAACCGTTACGGCATCTTCTGGATGCTTCATCGCTTCGTCGCACGTCTTCACGTCGTCCATCAGATACTTCACGGCCTTGTCCTTGTCTCCCTTTTCGTAGCTGATCATAGCAAGGACTCTGTAGGCTTCACCCAAATACGCGGATTCGGGGAATCTTTCTATTATGTCCTTTGCGTATTGGGCGGCTTCGTCCTTTTTACCCAACAGGTAAGCTGAAATCATCGCGGGAGCCAAACCCAAATCCGAATCCCATCCGTATTTCTTTGCATGCTCCAAGTATTCCTGTGAAACCTTGTAAGCTGAGTTTATCTTGCCCAATTCGAGTTCGACCCAAGCGAGGTGTTCGTAGGCTGTATCGATTCCCGGATCCGGATAGACCTCTATCGCCTTCTTGTAATACTCCTCAGCCTTCTTAACTTCTGCCATCGCCAAATATGTTCTCGCCAAGTTTGTGTAGAGAGCCGAAACACCCTCCTTACCCAAGAACTTTTCAACCTCTTTGATGTGCTTCAAAGCGTAGAGGTAGTGCGGCAGAACGTATTTCTCTCTGTTCACGTAACCGCAGTAGTAAAGGAAGTTTACGTCCCCTAAAGCCTGTTCGGCTATGGGCTTATATTTCGGAAACTTCTCCTCAAGTTCCTTCAGGTATTTTACGGCCATCTCATACTTCTTCTGCATCTCCGGATGACCGGCTTGGATGAAGTTTTCTCCGGGTAACTTGTAGTATCTGTGGAACTGATTCTCGTTCCCGTAAGCCAAAGCTAAATCGTAGTAAATTACGGGATTGTTTGGATCAAGCTTTAGAGCCTTGTTGAAGTAGTCTATTGCCTTGTTGTAGTTTCCGTCGTTCATAGCCTTAACTCCCTGCTGTATGTAGTCATACACAAGTCTCTCCTTGTTCCACGTATTGTATGCATATACACCCGATATTATACAAACTATTAAGAGAATAACACCTACTGCCATATACTTTTTCATAACTTTCGTGGATGCTGGTATGATACTTAAAAATTACGCTAACCGTCAGTTGATTTAACTAAGGATGTCCGAACATCTGCGAATACGATTTTATGTATTTCAATGGAATTATAGCATCGCTGTTAAACGGTTCATCAACGATGTCATGATAACAGTGTAACGAGTTATAATTTTGGATTTAAATTTTTAATACTATACAAAGTTAAAATTTCTACACTATATTGCCTTTCTACCTCTCTTCTCACAGCTTCGATCTTGTCCCTCGAATCGGCGTGAACCATAAAGTATATTGGGAACTTCCAGCTTTCGGGCACTTCCCTCTCAACCAAATGGGTTATCTGCGGAAAATCGTTTACCAGCTTCAAAGCCAATTTTTCGGCTTCCTCAGGCTCGATCCGAATCATGTTCATACCGTTCTCTCCGAATCCGATTTTGCTCTCCCTCAAAACCCCGCTGAAATCCCTAACTACTCCCTTCTCTATTAACTCCGCTATCAGATCGACCAGCTCGGATACCTTATAGCCGTATCTCTCCGCGATCTCTTTGAACGGTTTCTCCTCTATCGGCAATTTCCTCTCGAGTTCGAAAAGCATCTTCGCCGGAATTCCAAGCTCCTCAACCTTCGGAACTTCATCCCTTTCCAATCCCTTTTCGCTCCACGAGATGCCTTTGAACAGATCGTATTTCACATCCATCTTGTAAACCCTCTTGCTCGGCAGGAATAGGTAGTCCTCAACTCCGCATCTCCTTGCAATCTCTTCGACTTTATTCAGCAGTTCTTCCTTATCCCTGCCCTTGAACGTGAACCAAACCTTGTATCTCCCATGATCTCTCAGAAAGTTGTGCTTCAAACTCATGCTGTCGATCGATTCGTTGATAATTTTTGCAATCTTCGGAACTTTGTCATCCCTGCAGGCGAAAGCTACGAGGACTGCTTTTCCTATCCGCCTAAAAGCCTTGTAGTTCAGATTTGCCCCAATTCGTTTGATGATACCCTTTTGCTTGAACTCCCTGAGCTTAGCCATCACATCCTCAGCTTTTAAACCCAACTTCTCGGCTAAATCAACGAATGGTTGCTCAGTCAGCGGAAGCTCGTATTGGACACCCATAAGAATGCGTTTTTCCAAATCGCCGAACATGAAACCACCTAAAACCGAATTTTTACCAAGCTCTCATCTATCTTCCTCTTTCCAGAAACATACTCCTCAACGAGCTTCTCCGCTAAATTCTGAGCTTCATCGACCTTTCCCTCTTTAACGAGCCTTCTGAATTCTTTATCCGCACTTATGACGAAGTATAGTTTCATCCTAAGCTGAACGGGAACGTTGTGGGACTTCATAAACCTCTTTAGATGTTCCATAGCCTTCAGGAAGAATATTATCTCTTCGTCCTCCTCAAGCAATTTCCTAAAAGCTTCTTTGACCTTCCTCGCAACTATTCCGCTCTTTCCTTCGGTGGTTACCGCAAACCTTATTCCTTCGAACTCGTCTTCGAACGGAACCACTACCTCGGTTCTCTCCGCATCGTTCGCCAAGTTTACGAGGGTTTTGTGCTTCTTGGCGATCTTCCAAACGATGTCGTTTACCTTAAGGCTCGGAATTGCCACAACTACGAGATCGCTGTCCGAGATAAGGTTTTCCAGTAGCTCCTCGTCGAACGCGTCTCCTTCGATAAGCTCGACCTTTCCCTCTTTCGCCAATTTCCTTAGCTCCTCGCTAAATTCCAAGCTCAAAACCCTAACCTTCGCTCCTGCTTCCAAGAACTTCTTGGCTCTAACTGTTCCGACACCTCCACCACCGATTACAAGGACTTTCTTATCTTCGAATTCTATGTAGAGGGGAATTCTCATTTTAACGGATAAGGCTAAAATGATTTAAAATACTATCGTGTTCCATGGATTCGATAATCGAAATCTCATCGAGAGTGGGGTTTAAGCGTCCGGAGGAGATAGTAAAAACCCTTAGGATCGGCAACGTTAAATGCGATGTTGACGTTGATCGTGTCCTCAACTCTCCCGTTCTTCCTCCCCTCTCATACAATGACGACTGCATGAGGTTTATTACTCTGTTGAGATACTGGAAAGGCAAATACGTTGCTGAAGAGTGTGCCAAAGCGTATAGAAGGGTTATTAGAAGGAGCTTGAAGGAGAGGGAGGAGTTCTGGTGGAGTCTGCAGGAGTTGCTCTACAGGGCTAAAGCCGATGTGAAAGTAGTCAGGAGATACTTCAGAAGACTGAAAAGGAACTATCAAAGAATTATGAAATCGAGAAAAAAGATTGAAGAAGTAACGGCGGTGTGGATTCTTCCGCCATACGTAGAACTCTTTTCGGGTTTGCTTCCTCCAAGAGTTGCGATTAGAGTCGTAAAGTTTGCCATAGATTCGCTAATTCAGAAGTCGGATTACTTCGCGAGGTTCAACGTTTCTGTCTTCGACTTAGTGTTTAAGCTGTTCGAGGGATTGTATAAGCTTGCTTTAACGGATTTACTTCCGACGGATAAGTTCAGAATGATGATCGACTTTGTGAGGTTTTACATCGGAATGGTCGAGATGTCTTTAGTATGTGGCGAGAATTCTGTCGATCCACCTTTTGATCTCACCTTTGGGAAGAACTCCGATTAACGCATCGACGGGCTTGCCTTTTTTGAAGAATATCAGCGTAGGAATAGCCGAAATACCGTAGTTTATCGCAATATCTCTTGCTTCGTCAACGTTCAGCTTAGCAAATACAACCTTTCCTGTGTATTCCTTCGCGAGTTCGTCGATAATTGGTGCGAGAATTTTGCAGGGACCGCACCACTCAGCCCAAAAGTCTACAACCACATTTTCGTTGCTGTTAATAACCTCCTCGAAGTTGCTGTTATCGACCTTTATCGGCTTGATCATCTTTTTCATCAACTCCTCCATCTTTTTCCTTCTTATCTCCTCAATGTCATCCATCATTAAAAATTTTCACGATACCCTTTTAGGTATTTCGATTGTTAACAACGACTTTATAAAGTCAGTTGCAGAATTGCTTCAAATGAAGGTGGTCGGAATCGACGAGGCTGGGAAGGGTCCGGTTATAGGTCCGATGATCGTTTGCGGTGTTTTGTGCGAAGAATCGAATTTGCAAAAATTGGAACGGTTGGGTGTCAAAGATTCTAAGAAGCTAAAGCCGGAAAAAAGAAGAGAGTTGGCGGAGGAGATTAAAAAACTTTGCAAGATCTGTCTGATCAGGGTGACTCCGGAGGAGATAGACAAATCAGACAACATAAACGATCTGCTTAGGGAATGCTACATTAAAATCATAGAAAAGCTCGATCCGGATTTGGTGATCGTTGATAGTCCGGATGTTAAACCGGAAAGATTAAAGGAGTTTTTGGAGCGAATGACTGGTAAAGAAGTCATATCGAAGCATAAAGCCGATGAGGATTTCGTCGTGGTTGCGGCGGCTTCGATCGTTGCCAAAGTTGAAAGAGATGCGGAAATCGATAGACTAAAGCGGGAATACGGTGATTTCGGTAGCGGATACGCAAGCGATCCAAAGACGATCAAGTTTTTGGAGGAGCGGATCAAAAGCGGGAAGATCCCGCCCATCGTCAGGAGGAGATGGAAAACCGTCGAGAGGCTGAGTCAACATTCGCTTGACGATTTTGTTTCCTGAGGACTCATAGGGGACTCATAGGTATCCAACGGAAGAGTTATAAATTCAGAGTATCAACATCTTCACGGGACCCGTAGCCTAGCTTGGATAGGGCGTGGGCCTCCTAAGCCCAAGGTCGCGGGTTCAAATCCCGCCGGGTCCGTATAATTTACATTCTTGATTTTGAGTTTTGATATCTAATAAGTCGAAACTGTCAAGAATGAGAAATTTAGAAGAAGAAACGCAGTAGAACAATTC
>WAKM01000059.1 GCA_015523335.1 Archaeoglobaceae archaeon
AAGGTTATAAACGATTACCATTATCGATGTCGTCAGAACGTATTTAAACCAAACACAAATTCAGAAAAGCTTATATCTGTAAATACCTAAACCTAACAAAAGTTTAAATCAGACTAATATAGGATTGAAAGGATAGCTTCAGACCGCTTGCTGGTGTTCCTTTAGCAATAGTTTAAATCAGACTAATATAGGATTGAAAGACGAGGATCTGCGGTTGCACGGCGTTCCAAGAAGGATAGTTTAAATCAGACTAATATAGGATTGAAAGATGAGTTACTTATGCCTTGCAATGCTCCTTGTGAGCTTGTTTAAATCAGACTAATATAGGATTGAAAGGCAATGGCTTTCGTAACTTTACTCCTCTGCGGTCTCGTGTTTAAATCAGACTAATATAGGATTGAAAGAATTGCATCGAGTTCAATAGTTATGAACGAATTACCGAGTTTAAATCAGACTAATATAGGATTGAAAGTCGAATACTTCTTTATCGAAGTCATCGCTATCAGTTTGTTTAAATCAGACTAATATAGGATTGAAAGGCTAATTTCATTTTTTAGGTGGTATCAATGATACGCAGGCTTAAATCAGATTAATATAGGATTGAAAGATTTACAGCTACAGCTTAGTCGTTTACGTCAACGGTCAGATTAAATCAGCTAAAATAGTGAAGGTGCATTAACAAAAAAGAGATTGTGATAATCACTAAATCAGACTAAAAAAAATCTTTTCTCTTCTCAACAACCCTAATCCACTCTATAGCAGTGTTGGGATAGTTCCCGCTTTCGTCCTTTTCCATAGATTTTACCATGTCCCAAATCGTGAGCAAGGCAACGCTTACACCCGTCAAAGCCTCCATCTCCACACCGGTTTTACCGACGGACTTGACCGTGCAGATTGCCTTAACACCTTCATCGCCTACATCGAAATCGATGTTCACCGAAGTTATCGGAATCGGGTGGCACATCGGAATAATTTCTGGAGTTTTTTTAGCAGCCAATATCGCCGCTATGCTTGCAGTATTGAGAACGTCGCCTTTCGGAGTTTTGCCTTCCTTTATCGCTTTAACCGTCTCCTTCCTCAGCTTTATAAAGCCCTCAGCCACCGCAACCCTTATAACGTCGTTCTTAGTTGAAATGTCCACCATCTTCGCTGGCATAAATCATCGGAGATCGAAACTGAAAAATTTATTTCGGTCGGGAAAACTTAAATAGGATACTATCCAAATCGAAGGGGAGGTGATCGAATGGGGACGGTTAAACCGGCTTATATTAAAAACATAGCGATGGAGTTGCTCAGAAAGTATCCAGACGTATGGACTGGTGATTTCGACGTAAATAAGAAGCTCGTCCAAGAGCTTACGAACATAAAGAGCAAGAGGGTTAGGAACAGGGTAGCGGGCTACATAACGAGAAAGGTTAACAGAGGGTGGGTAAATGTTTGAAGGCATAATTCCCGCCCTCGTAACGCCCTTCAAGGAGAACTTCGACGTAGACTATGAAGGAATAGCGAAGCTCTTGGATTACGTCGAGAAGCACGTCGATGCTGTTGTGCCAGCTGGAACAACAGGTGAATCCGCTACGCTGAGCTATCAGGAGCACATTGAGGTCGTTAAATACGTGTGCGATGTTGCAAACGTTCCTGTCATCGCCGGAGCGGGATCTAATTCGACGAGAGAAGCTGTGTTCTTGGGAAAGGAGGTGGAAAAGGCTGGTGCTGATGCCGCGATGTTCATAACGCCTTACTACAACAAGCCGAACAAGGAGGGACTTTACCAGCACTACAAGAAGATAGCGGAGGAAATATCGATTCCGATAATAATCTACAACGTTCCGAGCAGAACCGCATGCAACATAACGCCCGATGTCGTTGAAAGGTTGGCAAACGATTTCGACAACATAATTGGCATTAAGGAAGCAAGTGGAAATCTGAAGCAGGTCTGCGAGATCATAAATAGAACACCGAACAACTTCGTTCTTCTCTCTGGAGATGACTTCCTAACTCTACCGATTCTCATGCTCGGTGGCAAAGGTGTCATAAGCGTAGCCGCAAACGTCGCTCCTCACCTAATGAAGGAGATGTATTCTGCCTTCAAGGAGGGAGACATAGAAAAGGCGAGGGAATTCCATTACAGACTCATGCCACTCTTCAGCGTTCTGTTCATCGACACAAACCCGATTCCGGTGAAAAAAGCCCTCGAACTGATGGGACTTCCAGCCGGAAAACCGAGATTGCCTCTAGTCGAGTTGGATGAAGAAAAAACCAAAAAGGTTGAAGAAGTTCTTAGAAACTTGGAGTTACTCTAATATTTTAGCTCCATCTCAGCTTTCTTGATCGTATTTACGATATCTTCGACGATATCCGCCATTACCTCTTGCTTCGATGCCTCTTCCTTCAACTTTTTAACTTTTTTCTCTAAATCGTCCAAAACCTCGACGATTCGCTTGAAATGAGTGCTAAGCTGTGAGATTGCATAGATCTCAAGCATCTTAAGGTTGTTCAGAGCTTCCTTGTCGGTTATATCTCCACCGTAGAACTTATCCATTATAAATTCGACGTCGTTTCTGAACATCTCTTTTATCTTTTCCTCATCCGTAAGCTCCTTCACGGCATTTTCGATGTCGTTCGCAACTTCCATAGCCTTCTGTAGCAATTCTCCGACTTTATCCAGATACGTGTTCCTATACATCATTCCCAAAACCCCCAAATTCATTATTTATAACCTTTGTCGTTTGAAATCCCGAGCCGCTTTGACGAAGCCCACAAAAGGCGGAGAAGGAGCGTAGGGGCGGGATTTGAACTCCGGATGGAACTGCGTTCCCAAGTAGAATCTGTTCCTCGGATATTCGATTATTTCGACCCTTCTTCCGTTGTCGGAATAGCCGGATATCACGAGCCCGTGTTTCTCCAAATCACCTCTATACTCCGGATTAACCTCGTAACGATGCCTGTGCCTCTCGTATATCTTTTCTTTGCCGTATAACTTGTGAGCCATCGTTCCCGGGACTACGGTTACCTCTATCTCTCCGAGCCTCATGGTTCCGCCGAGCGCATCGATCTCCTTCTGTTCTGGCAGTAGGTCGATTACAGGATGATCGGTTTCAGCCAATTCACTGCTGTTCGCATCCTCCCAGCCTATTACGTTCCTAGCAAACTCGATTACTGCAAGCTGGAATCCGAAGCATATACCCAAAAACGGAATGTCGTTCTCTCTCGCATACTGAATTGCCTTGATCTTACCTTCCGCACCTCTCTTTCCGAAACCGCCCGGAACCAATATTCCATCTGCATCTATCTCGATCTCATCATGCTTTTCAAGCTCCTCGCTCTCGATCCAGAGGATTTTAACCTTACAGCCTGCTTCGATTCCGCCATGCTTCAAAGCCTCTCTGATGCTTATGTATGAGTCCCTGACGTGAGTGTATTTCCCAACTACGGCAATTGTCACTTCCTCCTTCAATTCCTTGAGCTTTCGGACGATTTCTGTCCACTCTGTCCTCTCCTCTTTCTTTTCAAGCTTCAGTCTCTTGAGCAGGTATTCGTCGAGCCCTTCCTCTTTGAACTTCAGAGGGACTTCGTATATTTCATCCGTATCCTCATCGCTTATTACCGCCTCAACCGGAACGTCGCAGAATAGCGATATCTTATTCTTGGTTTCAGGGCGTAGCTTCTCGACGCACCTTCCAACTATAACATCCGGCTGTAAACCGATGCTCCTAAGCTCCTTTACGCTGTGCTGAGTCGGTTTCGTCTTTTGCTCTCCGCCCTTATCGAGAGGAACCAAAGTGACGTGAACGAGCATGAAGTCCTCTTCCCTCTCCTCGTTCTTCATCTGTCTTATCGCCTCTAAGAAAGGCATTCCCTCTATGTCTCCGACTGTCCCTCCTATCTCGACCAAGCAAACATCCGCACCGCTCTTTTCTGCAACTCTTCTAATCCAAGATTTTATCTCGTCCGTGACGTGAGGTATTATCTGAACCGTCTGCCCCAGATATTCTCCCTTCCTCTCCTTCTCGATGACGTTTCTGTATATCTTGCCCGTCGTTATGTTATGCTCTCCGGTGAGTTCGATTCCGATGAAACGTTCGTAGTGACCCAAATCCAAATCGACTTCCGTTCCGTCTTTAAGAACGTAAACCTCACCATGCTGGAACGGGTTCATCGTTCCAGCGTCGATGTTGATGTATGGATCGATCTTTATCGGAACTACCTTGTAGCCCATATCTACGAGCAGTCTGCCGATAGAAGCGGCTGTGATACCTTTTCCAAGCCCACTCATCACTCCGCCGGTAACGAAGATGTATTTCATGGTTATCACTTCCTCAGTTCAGGCCTAAGCATAATCGGAATCCCGTCTTCGATCGGATAATCCGTCCCGCATTTCGTGCAGATGAGCTTGCCGGAAATTATCTCCTCTTCATTCTCCTCCTCAACTTCCAGCCTGAGATCGCCCTTGCAGATCGGACAAGCTAAGATATCCAACAGCTCCCTCTTCATAATGTTGATCGTTTAGACCTACATTTTATAACGATTTTGAAAGGACTATGTTCGAGTTCTCTATTTTCAGCAGTGGGGTTAGATGCTCAAGAACGTTCTCATCCCTCAAAACTTTAAGCAGAACCTTTTCGTGATACTTCAAAGCTTTCCTTATCGGTCTCGGTAGGCTTTGAAGTTTCTCGCCGAATAAGAACTTGCCGAATATCTTGCCCACGTCATCGATCTTGATCGATCCGAGCTCGATCAGTTCGCGATAGAGCTCTCTAAGAGTCGGTCTTAGTTCAACGTCTATGCGATGCATCCCGCAACAGTTCGCGGTTTCGAGATCGAAGTATCCTTCCTTGCAAAGACCGAAATCCAGACCATACTTATCGCACGCTTCTCCGATCTCCCTTAGAACTTCGGGCGCATCGACCTTTATAATGTTGCCTTCAAACGAGTAGCGGCTCCACTTCCGCCAGAATTTGCTGTAAAATTCCAACTCCGACCTTTCGATCCTGAGAGGTTCGACCGTAATTTGATCGACGTAATCCGCAACCCTTTTAACGAATTCCTCAGCATTAGTGAAAGAATAGTTTGGAATCAGAGGCTGAAGTCTTAAAACTTTGGGAGCTTCTATCTCCCTCAAAGCATCCAACCTTCTAATGGGATGAGGAGCCCTCGGCTCCAACTCGGTTCTGTCCAAGGAACTTATGGACATCTGAACCACAATAAGCCCCTCATCGGACATCTCATTGATCGTGCTCCTCCAAGGATCTTCGGCTATTCTGTCAGACTTCGTGCACAGAATTATCGGAATCTCATGATTCAAAGCGGTCTTCATGAGCTCAAGCGAAAGCTTGAACTTCTCCTCGACATCCTGAAGGGGTTCGGAAAGTGTCGCGAGCCTGAACGGAATCCTTATCCTAAGCTTCTTTGCGACCTTCTTGAACATCCCCAGAGCCTTCGGACGGGGCTTTATACTACCACTTCGATACCACCTTGCGTAACAGTAGAGACAGTTGAAGGAGCAGTTCGTGTATGGCTCCAAGCGGAATATCGAATAGCAGAGCGGGCTTATGATCTTGCTCGGATTTATCGCAAGTTCCATAAAAAGTTTAAGGAGCGAACGGTTTATCAAAGACATGCAATTGAAGATCACATTCTTGGGAACTTCCGGCACGGTTCCGAGCGTCAATCGAAATCCCTCCGCAATTCTAATTCAATACGGGGGGGAAAGGATTCTGTTCGACTGCGGAGAGGGAACGCAGAGACAGATGATGATCGCAAAGACCGGTTTCAGCGGACTTAACAGCGTTTTCATAACTCACATGCACACCGATCACTTCATAGGGGTCTTCGGACTTATAGAAACTTTATCGCTGAACGAGAGAAAAGATAAGCTCACGTTTTATGTTCCGGTTGAGAAAGCCAAGTTTCTGGCTACTCTCTTCAGGATGTTCGGCTACCATCACCTAAGCTTTCCCATCGAGGTCGTAGGGCTCAGCGATGGAGACGAGGTTAACTTCGGCAGGTTCAAGATAGTCGCATTTAAAACCGAACACACAACGCCGAGCCTGGGCTACGCTCTGATTGAGAGAGACAGACCCGGAAAGTTCGACAGGGCTAAAGCCGAAGCTCTAGGCATCCCACCCGGTCCGCTGTATGCGAAGCTTGTGAGGGGGGAAAGTATAGAGATAAACGGAAGGGTGATAACGCCAGACATGGTTGTTGGACCACCGAGACCGGGGAGGAAGATAGTCTACACCGGAGACACGAGACCTTGTGAAAGGACGGTGGAGATCGCAAGGAATGCGGACATACTGATTCACGACGCATCCTTCACATCTGATCTGCAGGAATGGGCTGAGGAGACAAAACATTCCACCGCAAGGGAAGCGGCCGAGATCGCGAAAAGGGCTGGAGTAAGACAGCTAATTTTGACGCACATAAGCGCGAGATATTCGAAGGACGCAACGCCTCTGCTTGAAGAAGCCAAAAGAGTGTTCGAGAACGTTATGGTTGCCGAAGACCTGATGTCGATCGAAGTTAAATACAGGGACTGATTTAAGCATTGGAGCAACATTAGCCGAGAACTTCGGAGCAAATCGACGGCAATTGTGGTAAATCGGAATTAAATGGTTAAGAAATTTTAAAAATCAAAAATAATTTAAAATAAATATATTTTGGAA
>WAKM01000060.1 GCA_015523335.1 Archaeoglobaceae archaeon
AGTATTTCAATCCTATATTAGTCTGATTTAAGCTTGCGTATCCTCCCGGTAGATTCACGAACTCATCGGCCTTTCAATCCTATATTAGTCTGATTTAAGCCGACATCATCAGCAAAGAACGATCCATAAGCTTCCAAGCTCTTTCAATCCTATATTAGTCTGATTTAAACTTTCGACAGGATCAACATAATAACCTCTTTCATTTATAATCTTTCAATCCTATATTAGTCTGATTTAAACGCTTATCAGCAACGCCGACCACTTGATCTCCTCGCTCACTTTCAATCCTATATTAGTCTGATTTAAACCTTCTTATAGAGTTATGGAAAAGTCAATCAACCTAATCTTTCAATCCTATATTAGTCTGATTTAAACTGGCAGCTATTGGGCTTAGTAATTTCACTTGTTGCAGTCTTTCAATCCTATATTAGTCTGATTTAAACAGTCTTTTTCTATCGTTATATTCTTGCAGGACTCTAATCTTTCAATCCTATATTAGTCTGATTTAAACTAAGCTTATCCTCTCTTGGGAGGTTGGTGTCTATGAGCTTTCAATCCTATATTAGTCTGATTTAAACTTTTGTTAGGTTTAGGTATTTACAGATATAAGCTTTTCTGAATTTGTGTTTGGTTTAAATACGTTCTGACGACATCGATAATGGTAATCGTTTATAACCTTATCCGATTTTTATCTTTATGATTTCTTCCAGTTTAATCCACTGTCGTTCACCTAATCGAAAATCTAATCAATTTCGTCAGGGATAAACTTCAGAATAATTATCCTATACCTCCATTACCCAAATTAACTAAATCTAAATTACAAGTCTAACCTATAAATCTCCAAAATCTTAAAATCCCCCCAACTATCTCAGATCCCTCCAATCATTCTCCAACCACCCCCAATACCTTTAAATGCTAAAATGTCGGTATAATCGGGAATCCTATTCCTCCCAGAACAACCTCCCTTGCTTAGCCTTAATAACCGCCTTCTCCTCCTTATTCAGGCTCCTCCACGTGATCCATTCCTTCGGGGCATCTTTGCTTGTTCCTCCGTGCTTCGTCAGCCTCTCTCTTACCCTTATAAGCACGGGAGCATTTATCGAGACTCCGGCAACCAAAGCCTGCCCCTTAGTCAAACCGGGCAGTTCTTCGATCATATCCCTTCCGATGCTCTCTATGCTGTTCCTAATATTCTCCTGATCCGCTGGATTGACAATTCTCATGATTATCTGAGTCATGCACTGGCTTAAAATGTCCGAATCGATCTTAGAGGGTCTCTGGCTTATCAGGCAAACTCCGACGCCGAACTTTCTTCCCTCGGCGAGTATCGTCTTCAGAACTCCATAGCTCCTTGCATCGCGCGATGCGAATCTGTGAGCTTCCTCGATTATCACAAAGACCGGATACTCAAGTTTCTCTCCGTTTCTTCCCTTCTCAGCATTTATCCTTGCATTTAGAATCTTCTTGAGTAGAACGCAGGCTAAGATCTGCTGCTCTATTTCCTCCATATCCGTAAGCTGAAGTATGCTCGCCTGCCCGGGCTTTAAAAGCTCCTTAAGCTCTATGTGCTCATAATCGTCGAGGACGTTCATGCCTTGAATGTATCTTCTTATCCTCCATATCAGTCCGTAAGCCGTTGATCTCAAACTTGGCTCCTGATGAGCAATCTCCTCAAGCCTTTCTATTAGTTCCTCACTCGTCCAGAGCCTTCCTGAGAGATCCCTGTAGATCTCGTTCAGCAGAGCCTCCATCTTATCCGTTAATCTTGGCAGTAACGTAACGAGCTCATCGTAGTCGAGTTCGCAAACCCTAATTTTGATCTCACCCTTCCCGAATATCCTAACTCTCGGAACGTAATCGCCGAGTCTGAATTCATCAAGTCCCTCTATCTCCTTCAGCGTGTGATATTCTCCGTGGGGATCCAAGATTAGCAAGGCTCCTGAGTTGTAAGGCTTGAGTAATTCTTCCGCAATAACTCCGGCTAAATAGCTCTTTCCACTGCCAGTGGATGCTAAAATGCACATGTGCTCGCTCGTAACCAATGCTGAATCAAGAACGACCGGCACATCTTCATCTCTGTTCAGCAGATAGCCTATATGAAGAGAACCTACTTCGCCAACTCTCTTCTTCATTAAAACCTCCTGAATCGTCTCGGCTTCCGCAAGGTATATCGGTTGTCCCGGCTTCGGGGGGATTCTGGGATTAACGAATCCGAGTTTTCGGTCGTAGTAACCCATTATTGAAGCTCTAACTTCGAACAGCTCGAATTCCTTAGCGTTGATTCCCAAAGCTCGAACTATCCTTTCTGGACTCACATTTGGCTTCGAAAGGTATAGATCGGGATAAAGACGGAGGGGGTATCTCTTAACGACTCTGCATATAACCTTCTTACCGTTGAGAATGTAGTAGACAAACTCACCGCTCTTGAGCTTAGTCTTATCTGGAGTTATAAACTTGAACTCTAAAGGCGAATCCGCCGGCCCCTTTACGAGCCCGATGGGTGTTTGCATCTAACATAAAATGGACTCGGATTTCTTAACGTTGTCGGTATCTTTATATTCCTACGGCTGGCTTCTGTTTAGAGATGAAACTCGTCACGTGCGGTTTACCCTACGCAAACGGTAAAGCCCATATCGGACACCTAAGAACTTACGTGCCGGCTGACGTTTACGTTCGCTACCTCAGGCTGATGGGACAAGACGTTCTCTTCATCTGCGGTAGCGATTGCCACGGAACGCCCATCGTCGTGAATGCGGAGAAGGAAGGTATAAGTCCGAAGGAGTTGGTAGACAGATACCACGAGCACTTCCAAAAAATTTTCAGGGAATTGGGTATCGAATTCGACTTCTACGGGAGGACGGATGCCGAATACAACCATCGCAGAACGCAGGAGATCGTAAAAAGGCTCATAGAGAACGGATACGTTTACGCAAAGGAGATAGAGCTTGCATATTGCCCGAAGTGCGACCGCTTTTTGCCGGATCGTTATGTAGAAGGTATTTGCCCATACTGCGGAGCGATTGCGAGAGGGGATGAGTGCGATCAGGGTTGCGGAAGACATCTTGAACCCGGTGAAATAAAGGAGCCAAAGTGTAAGATCTGCGGTAGTAAAGCCGAGTTCAGAAAGCAGAAGCACTACTTCTTCAAGCTCACAGCTTTTAAGGACTTTCTGATTGATTACTTGGAAAATAAACTGCAGGGAACTGAGAACGCTCTCAACTACGCTAAGCAGTGGGTTAAATCTGAGCTTAGGGATTGGTGCATAACCCGAAACTTGGAATGGGGAGTCAAGTTTCCGGGAGAAAACTTGGTCGTTTACGTTTGGGTTGATGCTCCGATCGGATACATCAGCTTTACTGAAGAGGCTTGCAAGCGTAAGGGTTTGGATTGGAAGGAGATCTGGCTAAACGGGGAGATTTCGGATATAACGCACTTCATAGGATTGGATATCGTCTATCACCACTGCATATTCTGGCCGGCGATGCTCAAAGGAGCCGGTTATTCACTGCCAAAGGCGGTTGTTGCTTCTGGCATGGTGAAAGTTGAAGGCAAGACCTTTTCGAAGACAAGAGGATACGTAGTCTGGGTGGAGGATGACTACCTGAAGGCGGGGTTCAATCCCGATTACCTACGATACTACATCGTGAACTACACCTCACATGAGAAAGATCTGAACTTCTCTTGGAAGGTCTTCAGGGATAAGGTAAACAACGAGATAATAGCGACTCTGGGCAACTTCATCTACAGAGTTCTCCACTTCGCTTGGAAGAACTTCGGAAGGATCGAAGGAAAGGTCGATCCGGCTGTTATCGACAAGATAGCTGAGATAAAAGATAAGATAGTTTCCGCTATATATAGATGGGAGTTCAAGGAAGCAAGCGATGCATTTATGGAGCTCGCAACTTTCGGCAACGAATTCTTCCAGAGTTCCAAGCCTTGGGATTTAGTAAAAGAAGACAGGGATAGATGCATGGACGTCTTGGCTTCGTGTATTCAGATCGTGAAGGCGTTGGTAATCTTTGCGTATCCTGTGATGCCGAAAACGATGAGCAAACTTGCCGAGTTCTTGGGTTTAGACATTGCCAATACAAGACTTGAGGACGCATTAAAGCCCATCGAATCGATAGAACTCAGCAAGCCGTTTTTACCTTTCGAGAAGGTGGATGATAAGAAGATCGAGGAGATGGAGAGGGCAATGCTCGAAAGGATAAGAAAAGCAGAAGAAGCTGAATCAGGTAAGAAAGAGGAGCTTATCGACATCAAGGAGTTCGCAAAGCTCGACATCAGAATTGGCAAGATATTGAAGGCTGAGAGGATTAAGGGGAGCAGAAAGCTGATGAGACTCGAAGTCGATGTAGGCAACGAGGTTAGGCAGATCGTAGCGGGAATTGCGGAGGTTTACAAGCCAGAAGAACTCGTTGGCAAGCTCGTTCCGGTTTTGGTGAACATCAAACCGGCAAAGCTTATGGGTGTTGAGAGCAAAGGGATGCTTCTTGCAGCAGACGTGAACGGAAAGCCGGTGCTGTTGCATCCGGATAGGGAAGTTCCTTCGGGTTCAAAGATCAAATAATTTTTCTCAAACTACCGGTAAGTTTGAAGGGATCACTCGAAACTACCGATGTCCTCGCAAACAGTTCCATACATCCGATGTCGCACGTTCGACTTGCCAAATCTACCCTGTCAACGATTCTTGCTAAGCATAGATCGCTCTCACCGATGGGTGGCAAAAACACCGCCAGATTAAAGCTTCTTACGCCTATGCCGTAATACCAACGCAATACATTGCTAAGAGCGTTCGGCAGATCCAAGAAATCTTCCGCAAGCATAAGAATTTCCTTCTCCTTAATCGGCGTCAGGTGAACCATAACCCTAACTTTCCCAATCCTAAAACCCAAGCCCAAGGCTTCGTGAACTCTGAAGAGATCATCGAAGTATTCGGAATCGTATTTCTGTCTGTATAGCTTCCTGACTTTATTATAGAACTCCTGCATCGCGTAAGGCTCCTTTGATAGCAGAACCTGAGCGTGCCCGTGGATTACGCTCGCACCGGCTCTCCAAAGGCAGTTCCACATAAAAAACGGATACCTCGCCGATTTGTCGAACCTGTTGGCTTCCTCAAACCAAGCCCGAGCAACTTTCAGGTAATCCCTTATCTTCTCTTCCTCGCAAACGAAGGGATCGTGATCTCCAAAAATTATTATAGCATGAAGGTAATCGTATTTTGCCATGTTGCTCGCAGTTACGCAATGCTTGCCTTTTGTTCTTCCAAATACATCCTCTGCCGTCAGCTCTTCAGCTCTACAGAATCTACATTCTTCCAATGAGTAGTTTATGCTTTCCATTTTTGCTTCTATAGGTCTCTTAGCTCTAAGTTCGTTGAAAAGGGTGCTTTCGAGCGTTATTTTATTCGTAACCCTGACGATCGTCTGCTCCTCGCATTCCCCGAATTCCCTTAAATCTCTGATTCCATCGGGCAATTTCAGCCTCCCAACTTCAACGTAGTATCGGTAGATTCTATCAAATAGCTCTCTATCTTCCTTTGGTAGTGATTCGACGATTTCCGGAATGTTTACGATCGATCTCATCTCAATGCTAAAAATCAAAGCAGGAAGTCAGGAATTATCTGCTTGCTTATTAGATCGTAGAAGTTCTCCCTTTCTCTTATTACAAACCAGTTCGAGCCATCCACGAGTACTTCCGCGCATCTCGGTCTTCCGTTGTATTGACTGCTCATAACGAAGCCGTAGGCTCCCGCATCGAATATGGCAATGAGATCGCCCTTTTCAACCTTCGGAAGCTTTCGATCTTCCGCGAGGACATCTCCGCTCTCACAGATAGGCCCGACTATAGTGTAAACTTCTTCAGCGGGCTTATCCATCTTGTTTGCAACTGCTACTCTGTGATACGCCCCATACATAGCTGGACGTATCAGCAGATTGAATCCGGCATCGACCGCAACGAAGTTCTTGTAAGATCTCTTTACGGCGTTTACTCTGGTTAGAAGAATCGTGGTGTCTCCCACTATGCTCCTTCCCGGTTCCAACCATAGCTCGGGCTTCGATTTGAGATCTTTACAACGTTTTTCGAATACCGGCGTAATTACTTCCGCAAAATCCTTCGGAGTCGGTGCACCCTTACCTTCGTAATCTATCCCCAATCCGCCGCCCAAGTCCAAAAACTTAACTTCTATTCCCATCTCCTCAAGCTTCACCGCTACATCGAAAAGTCTGTTTAAAGCCTCAACGAAAGGACTGAGCTCTGTGATCTGGCTTCCGATGTGGCAGTGGATACCTATGGGAACGACGTTCGGCAACTCCAACGCAAGCCTGTAGGCATCGAGCACGTTTTCCCAAGGTATTCCGAACTTCGAAGTCTTCAAGCCCGTTGCGATCTTCGGATGAGTTTTGGGGTCTATTTCCGGATTTATCCTGAATGCAATCTCAACATCCTTACCCTCTTCAACCGCTATCTCCGAAATTGTGTAGAGTTCATCGATGCTATCTACGCTGAACTTCACGCCCGTTCTTATACCCATTCTGATTTCCTCATCGCTCTTCGAGTTTCCGTTGAATAGAATTTTTTCCGGCTTGAATCCAGCAAGCAACGCCATGTAAAGCTCTCCAGCACTGAAAACGTCCGCTCCAAATTCCTTCCTTGCAATTATCCTCATAATTGATAGGTTGTTGTTGGCCTTAACAGCATAAAGCAGACCAGCCTCTGGAAAAGCATCCTTGTAAGCCTTCAGATTTAACTCAAGCTTCGATTTCGATGTGATATACAGCGGAGTCCCGAGCTTCTCAGCCAACTCCGCAACGCTGACATCTTCGACGTGAAGGATGCCGTTTACGCTCTTGAACATGCTCTAATGATCGGCTTAAGGGTTATTAACGTTTTACTATCACCTGTCGGCAACCGTTTTATAACCGTCTGAGAAAATTAAATCGATGTGGAAGATATTTCGCCCCGACTCCATACTCGTTTGGGAAGATCCCACCGTTCAGGAACGCTTGGCTTGGTATAAAGCTGTGATGGATAACGAAAAGCCGGCCAAGTTCATGATATGCAAAAAGATACCGGCTGAAAAGGATCCGAAAAGCTTGAGTTTAGAAGAGCTCTGGAATCTTCACGAGCATCTTTCCGAGAAGTTCGATGAAACGTTTGCTAAGATAAAATCGGGTGAAATCGATTTCAAGAATCTCGAAGATGCAAATCCAAACTTTCTGGACGTTAAGATAGAAATAGCGAAGAGGATTTACGAGAAATGCGAGTTTTGCGAGAGGAAATGCGGGGTTAATAGGAAAGAAGGTGAGATAGGAGTTTGCGGTGTGGATAAGGTTTACGTTCACAGCTATTTTCTTCATCACGGTGAGGAAGCACCTCTGGTTCCGAGTGGAACGATATTCTACGGCGGATGCAACTTCAAATGCGTCTTCTGCCAGAATCACGACATAAGTCAGGAGTTCCCGAAGGACGGAGTCGTTGTGGATGCTGTAAAACTGGCTTTGATTCAGAAGGAGCTTAGGGATGAGGGAGCGAGAAACATAAACCACGTCGGAGGTGATCCGACTCCGAACACGCACGTTATATTGGAAAGCCTCAGATATTTGGACGTTAACGTCCCCCAGCTCTGGAACAGCAACATGTATTGTAGTAAAGAGACTATGAAGCTTTTGAGGGAGGTTATCGATATCTGGCTTCCAGACTTTAAATACGGTAGCGACGAATGTGCGAAAAGGTTGAGCTCGGTAAAAAACTACTGGAAGATTGTAACGAGGAACATAAAGTGGGCTCACGACTGGGCAGATATAATCATCCGTCATCTCGTCCTACCGAACCACATCGAATGTTGCACGAAACCCGTTCTGAAATGGATCGCGGAAAATTGTCCGAGGGCTTTGGTGAACGTAATGGAGCAGTATAGACCCGAGTTTCTTGTTGCGAGGTATCCGGAGAGATGGAAGGATATTGCAAGACGCCCGAGTGCCGAAGAAATGAGGGAAGCATACGATTATGCAAAAGAGTTGGGGGTAGTCTACGAGCCAGTTAGCTAATTGAAGACAATCAGTCGTCGATGATTTTTTAAACCCATTTAGCTCTGCCAGTTTTATGGATTTAGAGACGAGGATTTCACTGGTTACGAGGAACGCCGTTGAAATAGTAACCGAAGAGGAACTTAGACGGCTTTTAGAAACAAACGACAAGCCGACTGCTTACGTCGGCTACGAGCCGAGTGGAGAGATACATTTGGGACACATGATGACTGTTCAAAAGCTCATGGATCTCCAGAAGGCTGGATTCAGAGTTATAGTTCTCCTTGCGGATGTTCACGCTTATCTCAACGAGAAGGGAGATTTCGATGAGATTGCGAGGATTGCGGAATACAACAAAAAAGCCTTCATTGCCTTGGGATTGGATGAAAGCAAAGCAAAGTTCGTTTTGGGAAGCGAATATCAGCTGAGCAGGAATTACGTGCTCGACGTATTGAAGATGGCTCGAATCACGACGCTAAATAGAGCGAGGAGAAGCATGGATGAGGTAAGCAGGAGAAAGGTGGATCCGATGGTTTCCCAGATGATATATCCGATTATGCAGGCTTTGGACATAGCGCATCTTGGCGTCGATTTGGCCGTTGGAGGAATGGATCAGAGAAAGATTCATATGCTCGCAAGGGAGAATCTGCCGAGGTTGGGATACAAAGCCCCTGTATGCCTGCACACACCGATTCTCGTCGGATTGGATGGGCAGAAGATGAGTTCTTCGAAGGGTAACTACATATCCGTGCGGGATTCGGCTGAGGATGTTGAGAGGAAGATCATAAAAGCATACTGTCCGAAGGGGCAGGTTGAAGACAATCCTATTCTGCAGATAGTTCAGTATTACATCTTCCCGAGGTTCGGAAAGGTGGTTGTTGAAAGGGAAGAGAAGTTCGGCGGAGATGTTGAATACGAATCGTTCGATCAGCTTGCTTCCGACTATAAATCCGGAAATCTCCATCCTTTAGATTTGAAGAAGGCTGTAGCAAAATATTTAAACAAAATCTTAGAAAATGTTAGAGAAAAATTAAAAGGAGGTGATTGAATGGAAGAAGAGGTAATACGTGTTAAATTACCGGATAGGGAGAAAGGAGAGATGTTCGCGATAGTCACATCGATGCTCGGTGCCGGGCATGTTAAGGTTAGGTGTGAAGACGGCGTAGAAAGATTGGCGAGGATACCAGGTAAGATGAGGAAGAGGGTTTGGATCAGGGAAGGAGATGTCGTTATAATAGTTCCTTGGCCGTTTAGAAAGGATAGGGCGGATATAGTTTGGAGATATACGAATCCTCAGGTAGAATGGCTCGAAAGAAAGGGTTATTTGAAGTTTTAGGATTGAACATTAACGGAGACCTTCCAGATGAAAAAATTGTTGAAGTCGCTTTAAAAGCTGATGAGGTCGGGGTTGTTATTTGGATAGGAGAAAACGAACTCTTTAAGGATCCGTTTTACGTTGCGGATCTTATAGCAAATTTCGTTTCCGTTCCCATAGGCTTCGGAATAGTTTCTCCCCTAAGAAGGAGCTGTTCCGAAATAATCGATCGAGTTCGTAGCTTGATGAATAGGTATTCCAACGAATTTCTACTGGGCATCGCTCCGGGAAAGTTTAAAGATCCGAAAACTGCTCTTGAGATAACTTTGAGATGCCTGAGAAGGCTTAAGAGAGAACTCGGGGTTCCGATATTCTGCGGTTGCTCGAGTCCTCTTATAACAGCTAAGGCTTCGAAAATAGCGGACGGCATTCTCTTCAACTACTGCCATCCGGACTTTCTGCGATGGATATCCCGCTTTGCGGAGAACGATGTTATTAAGGTCGCATTCGCCCCTTCCCTAATCCTTCCAAGCGAATTCGAGCAAGATTTGCTGTTGGCTTGTGCAATAGTATCGTGTAGCAGTAGGAAGTTCGTCGAGGAGTTCGGATTCGTTGGTATGTGTAAAGATTTTGCTGAACTCGATTTTGGAAGGTTGATTTCGATAAGACAAAAAAGAGAAAATTTGCTCGAAGTCGACGAATTTAAAAAGGTTTTAAAGTACAAAGGTATTCTGCTGGAGAAATTCAGCGTAAGCGGTAGCTTGGATGAGGTAAAGGGGAAGATAAACGATATTCTTAAGATTTGCGACCACATCGTTTTGGGGGATCCGTTCTTTCGTGATCGCAAAGCCGTCGATCTCTTGATACGTTTATTAGAATACTTCAAATGATCGAACTTTAATCGAGCTCCATACTTTTTTATTTATTAATGCTGCGATTAATAATTTCTAAACTACAATACTATACAATCATGTCATAAAATTATATTATATTCACTAATATTTATTAATATTAGTCATGTTTATCATTCTAATACTAATAAGGAGAAAATAATGGAACAAAAATCGTAAAAACTTTAAAGAATACTTGAAGTTATAAATCTATGGAATATAATTACTACTG